>JAUWGF010000162.1:0-4263 GCA_030606515.1 Deltaproteobacteria bacterium
GCCATAGATACAGGATACGCTTGCGACAATTATCACATCCCTCCTGGTAAGCAGGGAATGTGTGGCTGAATGGCGAAGCCTGTCAATAAAGTCATTGATGGAGGAATCCTTCTGAATGTAGGTGTCTGATTGAGGTATATAGGCCTCCGGCTGGTAGTAATCGTAATAGCTTACAAAATATTCAACTGCGTTTTCCGGAAAAAGGGCCTTGAATTCCCCAAATAGCTGTGCAGCAAGGGTCTTGTTCGGTGCAATTACCAGGGCAGGCCGTTGCACTTGGTTCATTATGTTGGCCACGGTAAATGTCTTGCCGGATCCGGTGACTCCAAGGAGTGCCTGGAGACTGAGACCCCTTTGAAGACCTTCGGTAAGGACGGCAATGGCTCCCGGCTGGTCTCCGCAGGGGGAGAAGTCTGAGTGTAAACGAAAAGGCAAATTCATTGTCGCGTCTGCTTGTGGTATTGTTGCTTCACCGTTAGAATTAAACTGCAAAAAAGTTCCCATATTCAACAAATTCTGTAAATCACTATAGGGATCCGCTTGCAAAACTCAAGAGAGAGACGGAAACGGAGCCGTAAATATGACTATGATCGATTCTCATCCATCATTTGACTTCATTCGCAATATCATCGTGGAGGACTTGAGTATAAACAAGAATGAAGGTCGAGTTGTGACCCGGTTTCCACCGGAGCCGAACGGCTATCTCCATATCGGGCATGCCAAGTCCATCTGCCTCAATTTTGGAATTGCAGCGGAAAACAAGGGCGGCGTCTGCCACATGCGTTTCGACGACACAAATCCCGGCAAGGAAGACATTGAATATATTGAGTCGATCAAAGCAGACGTAAAGTGGCTTGGTTTTGACTGGGGCAAACATCTCTACTATGCATCCGACTACTTTGATCAGTTGTACGAATATGCGGTTCAGTTAATAAAAAAGGGCAAGGCCTATGTCTGCAGCCTGAACCCGGAGGAAATCAAGGAGTACCGCGGCACATTGACTGAGCCGGGCAAGGACAGCCCGTATCGCTCACGCCCGATTGAAGAAAACATAGACCTGTTTGAGCGCATGCGGGCA
Source organism: Deltaproteobacteria bacterium (assembly GCA_030606515.1). Classification (GTDB taxonomy): domain Bacteria; phylum Desulfobacterota; class Dissulfuribacteria; order Dissulfuribacterales; family UBA3076; genus UBA3076. The sequence continues at coordinate 1,079 of JAUWGF010000162.1, forward strand.
GGAGAATTTGAGGACGGATCTCACATACTCCGGGCAAAAATAGACATGGTGTCTCCGAATTTGAATATGCGGGACCCGGCCATCTACCGTATTAGACGGATGTCACATCACAGGACAGGCGACAAGTGGTGCATTTATCCCATGTATGACTACACCCACTGCCTTTCTGATTCCATCGAAGGGATCACACATTCCATCTGTACTCTGGAATTTGAAGATCATCGCCCCTTGTACGACTGGGTGCTCGACCAATTGGACGTTGAGTGTCATCCTCAGCAGATCGAGTTTGCCCGCCTCAATCTCAGCTACACCATCATGAGCAAGCGAAAGCTCATGAAACTGGTGGAATCCGGTGCTGTCACCGGATGGGATGATCCGCGGATGCCTACGATATCCGGTCTGCGGAGACGCGGATACACGCCGGAATCGATCCGGGATTTTTGTGAACGTATCGGAGTAGCCAAAAGGGACAGCACGGTCGATGTGGCGCTGCTCGAACACTGTGTGCGCCAGGATCTGAATCAACGGGCACCACGTGTTATGGGGGTGTTGCGTCCTCTCAGGGTGATCATAGAAAACTACCCGGAAGAGCTGGAGGAAGAGCTGGAGGCCATCAATAACCCTGAAGATCCTGGAATGGGTTCCAGGAAAGTACCTTTTTCACAGGTGCTGTATATTGAACAGGAGGATTTTCGTGAAGATCCGCCGAAAAAATACTTCCGCCTGGCCCCGGGCCGCGAGGTGCGGCTGAGATACGCATATTATATAAAGTGCGTTGGAGTAGTGAAGGATGAACAGACCGGCGAAATAGTGGAATTGCGCTGCACCTATGATCCTGAAACTCGAGGCGGTGGATCTCCGGATGGACGCAAGGTCAAGGCGACACTGCATTGGGTGTCGGCTCGCCACTCACTCCGGGCCGAAGTGCGCCTGTACGATCATCTCTTCCTGAAAGCAAACCCCGATGAAGTAAAGGATGAAGGTGATTTCAGAGCCAATTTGAATCCAAACTCCCTGGAGACCTTGACGTCGTGCCAAGTGGAACCGAGTCTGGCAAGCGCAGCACCGGGAAGTCGTTTTCAGTTTGAGAGACAGGGCTATTTCTGCGTGGATACTAAAGACTCTTCTGATAAAGCCTTGGTGTTCAATCGCACGGTGACGTTGCGTGATACCTGGGCCAAGATTGAAAAAGCCATGAAAAACAAACCGCGACAGGCTCAGAAAAAACAACCAGGTTAAGGATACAGCAATATGCAATCTCAAAACTACGACAAAACCAAAGACGGCGTGCGTGTACGATTTGCCCCTAGCCCCACAGGATATCTCCATATCGGCGGGGCCCGCACCGCTATATATAACTGGCTCTTTGCAAAAAAGCACAAGGGCGTTTTTATATTAAGAATCGAGGACACAGACCTCGAACGATCCACAACTGATTCCATCCAGGGGATCATTGACGGGCTCAATTGGCTGGGGATCGATTGGGACGAGGGTCCGTATTTCCAGACGAAATACATTGAGGAGCATGAGAGAGCTGCCAGGCGGCTGCTCGAGTCAGGCCATGCCTACAAGTGTTTCTGCACCAAGGAAGAACTCGATGTAAAGAGGAAGGCCGCTTTGGCAGCCAAACAGTCTGTTCAGTACGACAGGACCTGCAGGAGGCTCACATCAGAGGCCATAGCTGCCAAAGAGGCCCAGGGGCTTCCGTATGTCATTCGCTTCAAGGTGCCTGAACAACAAGGGTCAGTATGTGTCAATGATGCGGTCTATGGGCTGATTGAAAAACAGTACCAGGATATTGAAGACTTTGTCATATTGCGGTCGGACGGCTCTCCGCTCTATCTCCTTTCAAACGCCGTGGACGACATCCGGGATGGAATCACCCATGTGATCCGGGGACAGGACGGCCTTGCCAACACTCCCAGGCAGATCCTTATCTATGAAGCACTTGGGGCAAAACCTCCGGTATTTGCCCATATGCCTCTTACCCTGGATCTTAAGAAGCGCAAGATATCCAAGCGGACCCACGGTGAACTTGTATCAGTGCAGTTTTACAGGGATCACGGGTTTCTGCCCTGGGGCCTTGTGAACTACCTTGTGCTTCTCGGCTGGCACACCTCTGATGACCGGGAGATATTCAGCAGGGAGGAGCTGACAGATGCCTTCTCACTCGAGGGTATAGGCCGGGCGAATTCCATATTCAACTACACTCCGGGAGATCCGAAGTTTTTCACAGACCCCAAGGCCCTTTCAATAAATTCTCATTTTCTGAGAACATTGCCCATAGAAGAGATCGCCGAAACTGTGAAAGAGGAGTTCGTCACGGAAGGCATCTGGGACCCGGCATATGACGGTGAAAAAAGGCAATGGTTCCTTGCCGCCCTGGATCTTATCAGAAGCCGTTTTCATACCTTCAAGGACTTTACAGAACTGGGAAGGGCTTACTTCTCAGAGGAATTCCCCGTTGACCCCAAGGCCTTTAAGAAAAGAGTGCTCAAATACCCGGATCTAAAAGACTGGCTGCCGCAGCTTGCAGACCGCATGGAACAGATCGAGTCCTGGACTCTTGAAACTACCGAAGAAGTTGTAAGGGACTTTTCACAAGGGCTTGAAGTAAAGCCGGGTATTATTATCAATGCCGTTCGTACTGTGGTCACAGGCCAACTGGCGGGTCCGGGCATCTTTGATGTGCTGACGGCCATTGGAAAGGACCGGGTAGTCAAGAGGCTCCGTAGCGTGTCCGAACTGTTCAGAAAACCTTAACCAGAAAGAATATACTTTTTCTTGTGTTCTGGGCAAAAAACAACGATAATAAATATATGTGCCGGCTGTAAATGCCGGGCATACGGCACGTCTATCTAACGGCCTGAATACAAATTTACCGGAAGGCTATTTTTTTATAGATATCAGGTAATTCCATGCTGTTTAAAACGATTACCAAAAAAAACTTCAAAAAGATGGTCGAGGCCTTGCTGGAGAAAAACGAGGTCATCGGTCCGAAATCAAGGGATCAGGACACGGAAGGGAACAAAATTTACAGGTTCCTGAAGATCAACTCCTTTGAGGAGCTTGAGATGGACTATACCCGGTCCTACTCCTCGCCCAAGAATTATTTCTTGCCTTTTAAGGAAGACCTCGCCACCTATCATTTTAATGACAAGGGCTGGGAGCAGGAAATCCAATAT
>JAUWGF010000130.1:0-5602 GCA_030606515.1 Deltaproteobacteria bacterium
CAAAAGGGCAAGAACGCATATTCCGATAATAATCTTTTTCATTGGTATTCCTGCTTTTTTCAATTTATCGTAACTGCTCAGGTAGATAGGCTGAGGGCATTTAGGCTGTAGGCTGAAGTAACCTAACAGCTAATAGCCTACAGTCTAAACAACCTGAAAATAATTTATCTTCCTATTCAACCACTCGACCACTCAACTATTTGACCAATCTTTCTTCCGACTCGACCACTCGACCACTTGACTATTTCACTAATCTCCCTTCCCCACTCGACCACTCAACTATTCAACGACTTGACCGTTTTTCTACTCCCAACGGCTTAAACAACAGCATCATGGCCGGAGCCAGGAAGAAGTCGGCTAATAGCGCCCATAGAAAGGCAAAGGCTGCAAGCAGCCCGAATTGGGTTACGTTATACATGTCCGACAGGCCAAAGACAGAAAATCCAAGCACCAGCGTCATGGTAGTAAACATGATAGGTCTTCCCACCGTTGAAAGTGTTGCCTTTAACGCCCCCTCGTATGTGCCTGTACGGTTGAATTCCCTTCTGTACCGCATAAAGAAATGAATGGTATCATCTACAGCAACCCCGATAATAATAGGGCTAAGAATCATCAATGGAATACTCATATAAACACCGGCAAAACCCATCAGCCCCAGACTGATTAACACCGGGAATACATTGGGAATCATGCTTATCAGTCCCAGTTTAAATGAACGTAAAACAATGATCATCATGCAGGTAATGGCCAGAAAGGCCAAGATAAAACTTCTCTTCTGGCCCTGAGCCACATAGTTGGACATGGCCTCGACAAAGGGCATTGTCCCCGTATATTCCACCTTGATTGACGGATCAATATTCTTCTTAACAAACATGCTGATGTCAGAGATGAATGTGCGAACATCCTTGGAATTAAGGCTTTTGGTGCGCGCGGTGATCCGGGCGATATCATAATTAAAGCTTACCTGCTTATCCAGTTCCTCACCGCCTGATGTTTCATATAGAAAAAGATATTCAGAGGCCTGGGCGCTGGTTTCAGGCAGGGTATAGTATTCCATCCGGTTTTCATGCATGGCACGACGCATCTTTTTTATGGTATCTATTACACTGCTGGTCTTAGAGGTTAAAGGGTGCCGGTCTATATAGTTCTGCAGGGTCTCCATATCCCTTAAAAATTTGATCTCCTTAATTCCGTCTTTCTTTCCCGTATCCAGCATGACCTCCATGGACATAGAACCGCCCATGTGTGAGTCGACATAATCGTATGCCTGCCTGACCGGTACATCCGTGCTGACAAATTCAATGGAATTGGTCTCAACTTCAATTAAGAGATAGCCAAATGCAGAGATAGCAGTTAGCAGAATAAAGATACTCAGGATGGCCCGGGGGTACTTCAGATTAAGAAGAGCAATTGTTTTGAGTGCCCGGTCGAAGATGTCATTTCTGTAATCAGGGCTTTTCTTTTTTTCAATTTTTGGATTAAAGACGCCTTCAGGTTCGATACCTTTTTTCTTATTCTTGCCAAAAGAGAAGGCAACAGGAACTATAATCAGAGATAACAAAAAGGCCATTATCACGCCGATAGCAGCATATACACCCATTTCCTTTATAGGTTTAATCACTGTACCCCAAAATGATAAAAAACCTGCGGCTGTGGTTAAACTGGTAAGCAGGCAGGGAATGCCTACCAGGGCAAGCGCCTTTACTATCGCCTCCCTGCGGGCAAGGCCATGGTCCTGTTGATCCTGAAACTCGGAAATGATGTGCATGGAATCCCCGATACCCACACAGATCAGAAATATCGGCAGCATGGCTACCATCAAACTCAAGGTCCAATCCAATATCCCGACCAGTCCCAGGGTCCAGAATATGCTTAAGATTACCACCAACAGAGGTGTAATTACCCCCCGAACCCCACGGGCAACCCAGAGCAGAATCAACATTTGCAGCACAATGCAAACAATGCCGAACAGAGACAACTCCCTGGCAGTCATCTCATCCATTTCATAATCAATAATCGGTGTCCCTACTGCATATACTTCCAGGTCTGCGTACTCAGGTTTTGCCAGAATCTTATAGACTGCCGGCGGGATCTCCTTGCGTGGGTCCACTTTTTCATCAGGGTATTTTTCGCATTCTAAAAGGATGGCCGCAGTCTTTCCATCCCTGGAAATAAGGTTGTCTAAGTAAAGGGGCTCGTTCATGGCCCTTTCTCTTATCAGATTCATATCTTCAAGTGTTTCAGGAATTTCCTCTATCAGGTCGGAAATCTCAATCCCGCCTTCCACACCTTCCACATACTCAACATTACCCAGAAACTTCATATCCTTTACATAAGGGACATGCTCCTCCAGGTCTTCAGCCAGTTTCTTGATCAGCCTGATTGTATCCGGCTCAAAGAAATCCCCGGTTTCAATAAGCACATAGACAAAATCCTCATTGCCGAATGTATCCCTGAATTTATCAAGCAGGAGCTTGGTAGGGTCGCCCTCTAAAAAGAATGCCTCATTGGAGTTGTCCATCCTGAGGGTCTTCATTTGATAAAAGGCGAAGATGGTCGTGAGCAATATCATGAGCAGCAGAAGCCACCTAAAGCGCAGGATGCCTTCTGCCAAACGGGCAAAAAAGGTGTTGGTGCCGCTGAAATATTTAGAGGTGATTCCTGGATTCATAGCTTTCCAGTAATAGTTCAGATGTTTTTTTGACAGGATGAACAGGATTTACCCGCCCGCCTCGCCTGAGCGAGAGCGATGGCGGGCAGGCATGATATTTTTTCATCCTGTTTATCCTGTTATCCTATCAAATATTTTGTTTCCGGTAAACTGTTACCAAAATTGTAACCAATCGACCTAAGGCTTGACGGTAAAGCTGATGGTGCCGGCATACCAGACTGCTGTGCATTTGCCCACTAGCTTTTTCAGGAGTCCGTCTTTGGTGACCTCCTGCTTGACATAAATGTTTACCACCCACTGGCCTGCCGCGGGCATGCGAAACTGGGCCTTGCCGTTTTGTAGATAGGCGAATAGAGAAAAATTATCCGGGCCGCCAAAGGTATTGCTGGTGGCAGTCATGTACTCGATCTTGTCACCCTTGACAGAAAGGGGCTTACCCATGAAGCTGACGTCAAAGCCCACCAGGTCACCCGCATGAACCTTGCTCAAATCCGTGAGAGGCATAAGCTCCAGCTCATGGCCCAGGGGCTTGGGTGACGTCCACTCTTGGACTGCGGTAAAGGACTTGGCAAAAGCCTTATATTTTACGGAGAAGATTACTTGTTTTATATTCGTAATCTGATCCATGGTTGTTTGAGCCATCCGCTGCCTGCCTTTATTGTCGATATACTTTGTAAAAAAGTTTTCCTTGCTTGTTGCCACCGTCTGCCACGTACCGGGTTTTGTCTCTTTCGTGAGGGCAAGTTTGCGGATTCCCAGGTCTCCGGCCTGGACGGTCATGCCCGATTGCGCTTCAATGATCTCTTCGGCTTTTGTTGATGGCAGCGTCAGTCCGGTCCTGTTCATATCCGGATCTATCAGATCGAAAGTAGCCAATTGGAGGGAGCCGGCTTTGGAGACCAGCAGGTCGTCCATGGGAATCACGTGTCCCCACCCCAGCGACACAATTGCGTGTCCAGGCGGATGGGTGTAAGACTCGTTCAGATTGATCCATAATGAATGGGCCGCGGCCTGTGAAGTAAAAATAATTGATGCCAAAAGAACAACGATGCCTAAACTCACTTTTTTCATAATAATCTCCCTTGACAGTTAGCAGTTAGCGATTAGCAGTTAGCAGTTAGCAATTGATAATTGACCATTGACCCCTGACAACTGACCTCCGACCTCCCTGCCCAGTGGAATTGACGCAGTCACAGCGCAGCGTATTTCACCGGGGCGACCTCCGACCTCTGACTTCGGACCCCTTACTTCTGACCTCTGACATCTGTCTCTTACGGTCCTTCCTCCCTTGCGTGATGTCCCGGCCCCGGTCCGAAGTCCATGATAATGGTGTAGGGCACATAAGGCTTTTTAAATGTGCATTCGCCATCATCATCTGCTTTTCCTTTCCAAAGCACCTTGCCTTTTTCATCCTCAAGGCGTACTTCGACTCCGACGGCAACAGCCCCTGTGGAAAACATTCCCTGAACGGTTACTGTCTCATCCTCATTGTCCTCAACCGTCATATAGAGGGTATGCGCCCAGGCGTGGAGATTCAGAATAAGCGACAGCGCCAGGCAAGCGAAAAGGCCGGGCAATATCTTTCTCATAAAACCTCCTTCCCCATTCCTACTTCGCCTTCCGTCCGATATCGAGATCCATCAAGCTCGCTGGTGTGTCCAGAGTGCATCCCCACACTGACACCCATCCGAAGCGAGGAAGTAGAATCTGTTTCAGACTATTTTCCTGCGCGTGTAATCATTAACTTGGGCATCATAAATCCCTTTGAGTAGGCAAGAGAACTCTCGGAGAACCCTGCTTCTTGAAACATAGCTTGCATTTCTTTTCCCGTGTAAAGTCTGATTCCATATTTTTGATATGTTTCGCATGGTCTCTCCCATCATCTGCGTTCCAGCCCAAACTTATAACTAACCGCCCTCCAGGACGTAATACTTGATGAATCTTCTTTAACGACTCAAGGGGTTCTGACCAGAACATGAAAGTCGCAATAGCCACGGCTGCACTAAACTTTTCGTTTTCCCAGGGGAGTTCTGATGCTTCGCCTTGCCGAAATTCTGCCGTGCCCTCTTCGACACGTTTTCGGTTATAGTGAGTTGCCAATTTGACCATATCTTCGGAGTGATCCAACCCCGTGATGCTACGAACATGGGATGCATACAATTTCATGAAAATTCCAGAACCACATCCTATCTCAAGATAATCATCTTCTGGCTGAAGGTTCAGCGCGGCAGCTACATTCCTGTATATAGTTCTATGTGCTATCGCCATAAATCGGGCTCTAATCCTGCCACAAAATCCTATGGGCTTTGCAGCTTGTGAGAGCTCTTGTTTTGATTTGTTCATAACTTAACCATGATATGGAACTACTTCTTGCTTTCATATTTATACCGGTTGGTTTTAGAATCGTGCGGTCAACATTATTCCAAATGTCCTGGGATCGCCTGCCCTCCCAAAATAACCACCAAGAGACGCCATTTCAAAGGCCCGTGTGACGTATTCCTCGTCGAAAAGGTTTTTTGCCCAAAGGATAATATCGAAATGCTCTGTTTCATACCCGAAACGGGCGTTGATAAATTGATATGCCCCCTGTTTTTCAGTGTTGGCTGAGTCATAATAGAAATCACCAACCCCTAAAAGTTCCACCCTTGAAAAAAGGCCGTTTGTAAATCGATACTGGGCAGCCATGTTATAGGTATACTTTGGTACGTTAGGTACACGTTCGCCATCATAGCACACCTCCCCAATTTTTGCGCCCGTCGTCGGGTCTAATACATCATCCGTATAGTCATTAAATTTCGCATCGGTATATCCAAATCCGCCAATAAGTTCCAAACCGGTGGTCGGCCTGGCTATTATCTCTATCTCAAAACCCTTGCTGGTCGATTCCGCCGCATTCTTAATGACAAATTCCGGATATAATTGCTGCTGAAC
>JAUWGF010000178.1:0-3563 GCA_030606515.1 Deltaproteobacteria bacterium
GCCGGCAGATATGACTTTTACTAAGCTCAATTGTTCCTCTGGTGTTAATGTCTTAATTTTCTTGACATAGTCGTCATAAGTTTGTGATACGTTGCTTGTAGCCATTGTATCGTCTCCTTTTCAGATAATTGGGTTTGTTGGGTTTTTTGGTAACCCAACAAACCCAACAAACCCAACAGATATGATTACACTGCAAAAAGTTCTGAAACAGGATTCCGCTCAAAATGCCCCGGATGCAAGGCGCGAGATTTCCGAGGAATGAGCATGCGTCTGTTGCAGCGCCATTTCCGAATATTCATATACAGGTGTTTCGATTATCTTGCGAGGCTTTGCATGCCCAAAAATTGTTCGGTCGATTAAGACCACAGAGACCGCAGAAATAATTTTCATGTTTTGGACAAAGAGTGTGGCTATCGGGCATTTGCCGGTCTGGCAGAATAGCCCGAGTCTGTGTTCGTCTGTGTGTGTCTGTGGCTAATTCAAAAAGTATTCTCTCAGACCTTCCCTACATACCCCTTGCTCTTGAGACAAAACAGTACTTCCTGAGCTACCTCCTCTGGTCCAACGTCTGTAGTATCAATTACGACATCAGCATTAATCGGCTCTTCATAGGGATCATCAACTCCTGTGACCCCCTTTATTTTGCCGGCAAGTGCCTTGGCATAGAGCCCCTTGCGGTCCCGTTTCATACAGACTTCCAAAGAAGTTGATAGATAGACTTCGATGTAACCACCATATCGGGAAATCAGCTCCCTGTTCTGGCGCCTTGATCGCTCATAGGGAGCAATCGGGGCACATAAGGCAATGCCACGATTTTTTGTTATCTCGCTTGCCACAAAACCAATTCGAATAACATTTATGTGACGGTCTTTCTCTGAAAACCCCAACTCGCTTGAAAGATGCTTGCGTACAATATCTCCATCAAGGAGTGTCACAGGTCTGTCACCCATTTCCAAAAATCTGGTCAGCAGGATCTTGGCAATGGTCGACTTTCCTGAACCTGAAAGACCTGTAAAAAAGACCGTAAAGCCTTGACTGCTGCGGGCGGGATAAGCCCGCCTTAGCTCAGACACCACCTCCGGAGGGGAAAACCAGCTCGGGATCTCAAGACCGTACTCTAAGCGACGACGCAATTCCGAAGCTGTCAGGTGCTTTGGCGCAACTTCAGGAGGACACTCATCTTCCAACAAAAATTGGGCCTTCTCCTCCACATAGACCATCCGGCTGAATGAAATAGTGGTTATCCCACACTCCTTCTCGAATTGTTCTAATAGCTCCAATGCTCCAAAACGGGGATAGTAAGCCGGTCGTTCAGTGGCAGTAAATGGGTCGGCGTGATTGGGTGTAACTATAAAATGGGTGCAGCCATAGTTCTTGTTGATAATGGCCTGCAAGAGGGCTTCCCGAGGCCCGGCCATGCGCATGGCTAAAGGTAGAAGGTTCAAAAAAATTGAACCTTTGGGATATGTCTGGGCAATGGCCTGATAGCATCTGACCCTGGCATAGTGGTCGATATCCCCAGGACTTGTGGAACCAACTACAGGATGGAGAAGGATATTGGCTCGGGCCTCGTTAGCAGCCAGAAGGGTCAATGCCTTGTGGGCATTGTGCAGGGGCCGACGTGTCTGGAAGGCCACTACCCGCCTCCAGCCGACTTTATTAAAATAGGCCCGTGTCTCAGATGGAGTCAGTCGTAAAGTCTTGTAATCAAAATGAATGGGTAGGTGAAGCCCTTCGACCCGGCCGCCCACATAGTAAGGTCCTGCATGCTCAAAAAGATGCGCTACTCCCGGGTGTGATGTTTCATCCGTAGTGTAGACTTTCCTGGCTTCTTTCTTCTTATCCGGTTGCCATATTTCATCAACTGTAAGGACGGCCAGCATGAACCCTTCCTGGTCACAAAGGGCTACCTGCTGTCCAACCTGGAGAGACTTCGCCACCCGTTCCGGGATATCAAGAGTAATCGGAATGGGCCAGACTGTTCCGTCAGAAAGACGAAGGGTATCAAGGACGCTGTCATAGGTCTCCTGGTCCATGAACCCGGTAAGTGGCGAAAAAGCTCCGCTCACAAGGAGTTCAAGGTCGCACTCTTGCCTTTGTGTAAGATCAATGGAAGGCAAATCTACCGCAGCCTGGCGCAGTACCTGTGCCCGTTCTGCAGAAACCATAAGATTCTGTAATTTGCCGCCATGTGGTGGAATAAGTTGTTTAGTCATAAAAATAAGGATTAGAGGATTAGCGCTACGCTCAGGATTAAAGGATTAGAGAATTAAACGAACCCAATAACTCAACAAACCCAATAAACTCAACAAACTCAACGAACCCAACGAACCCTGAACCTTTACAGATATTCAGCGCTGAACATTGTATCCTTTTTTCTCCAGCACTTCAGCCAAAGCTCTCTGCGCTTTTGGTTCGCCGTGAACCAGTTTTATCTTTCCTGGTTTCTCGGGCATGGATTCTACCCATTCAACCAGTCCTTTCTGATCTGCATGGGCAGAGTAACCGCTCAGGGAATGGACTTTTGCTTTAATGGAGACCTTCTTCCCGTCCAGATAGACATATCCATCGGGCCGGTTGCCATATTTCATGATATCCCGACCCGGTGTTCCATGCGCCTGATACCCCACAAAAAAGACATCATTCAACGGATCTTCAAGACCGGTTATTAGATGTTCGACAATTCTTCCACCAGTACACATACCGCTGCCGGCGATTATGATGGCTGGGCCACCCATACCCATGAGCCTCTGATGGTCTTTGTAGTCTCTTACTGCGTAAAGGTGATCAAAATCAATAGGGTGGTCCCCTTGATAAAGGAGATTTTTGGCCTCCTGGTCCCAGTACTCGCTGAGTTCCGAGTAAATCTTTGTGACTTTCAGCCCAAGGGGGGAATCTATAATTACAGGTATTACAGACTTCGAATTAAGCGCTGGAAATTCCTGACTGTATTGGGGGTCTGAAAACAACCTGTCCATCTCATAGATCAACTCCTGAGTACGACCAAGTGCAAATGCAGGGATAAATACCTTTCCTCCATCATTCAGCGCACCCTCCAGGACGGTCCCCAGCACCATTGTCCTCTGCTGTTTACTGTCATGGATTCTGTCCCCGTAAGTAGACTCAAGAATCAAGACATCACATGGTTCCGGCACATCCGGGTCGCAGAGAATTGGTCTGTTTTTTCCTCCGAGATCTCCTGAAAATATAACCGACCACCCGGGGTCTTTTCCCTCAAAACGAATAAAACATGAACCGAGTATGTGTCCTGCGCGATAGAGCGTAAATCTTACACTATTTTTCAGGTCGAATTCCTGTCGATATTCAAAACCCCAGGAAAGATCATCAATGGTTTTCTCCAGTTCTCTGATCCGTTCCTCCGACATGGTGGAAAAGGTCATGGAATCCCTCAACATCGGCCCAAGAAGTACTTTTGTGGGATGTGTGGTGATAATTTCACCCTTGAAACCCTGTCCAACTATCTCCGGTACTCGTCCGATATGATCGATATGGGCATGGGTAAGAAAGAGGTAATCCACTTCTGACGGCAAAACAGGCCAGTC
>JAUWGF010000120.1:0-5902 GCA_030606515.1 Deltaproteobacteria bacterium
AGGATAGGCAGAACTCAAGATAACAGGCACCCTGGGTTTTTTTTGTTTCATTTGACGCAGCACTTCTATGCCGTCCATACCAGGCATATTTATGTCCAGGATGACAAGGTCCGGTTCCTGAGCGTCAAAGGCCTTAAGGGCATCTTCTCCGCTCATCGCCGAGCGGACTTCATAGCCTTCTTCTTCCAATTCTTCCTTGTAAAGGAGATGAATACTCTCTTCGTCGTCAACTACAAGTATTTTGTATTTATTCATAGATCACCTTCTTGGCTACTTACTATTAATATTTTATATACAGCAAATGGTTTGATCCATACAGTGGAACTTCATTAATCTAAATTAATTTCTCTGAGAAACTGTGCGGATTCTTCAGGCGGGGTAGGGTTGATATAAAATCCGGTACCCCATTCAAATCCTGCTACCATGGTCAATTTAGGCATTATCTCTATATGCCAGTGATAGTGTTCCAGGAAAGGACTACGTACTGGAGCCGTGTGTAACATATAATTGTAAGGGACCTCGGGAAGGGCTTTGTCGAGGCGCCGCATTGTCTCCAGAAAAAGGTCTGTCAATGAGTGGAATTGATTGTCGTCCATGGAAATATAAGAGGATTGGTGTCTTCTGGGCATCAGCCACATCTCAAAAGGCGAACGGGGTGCAAAGGGGCAGATCGTGATAAAATCATTATTTTCACATACTATTCTTATGCCTTGGGATTTTTCCTGACGAATGATGTCACAAAAGATGCAGCGCTCCTTAAATTCATAATAGTGCAAAGAGCTTTGGATCTCTTCCTGTATCCGGTGAGGTACGATAGGGAGAGCAATAAGCTGGGAATGTGAATGTTCTAGAGAGGCACCCGCAGCCCGGCCGAAATTCTTGAAAATTATTATGTAGCGAAAGCGGGAATCCTGTGCCAAATCTACCATACGGTCCCTGTAGGCCCAAAAAGTCTGGATAAGCTGTCCATGAGACATCATAGGGATAGTTTCATCGTGCCTGGGGGTATCTATTATAACCTCATGGGCACCGATGCCATTCATTTTATCGTAAATACCTTCGCCCCGTTTGTCCAGATCTCCTTCTATAACTAGTGCGGGAAATTTATTCGGAACTACCCTGAGGGTCCAGCCTGGTCCATTTGGTGAATAGTCCGGCCGTCCATAGGCCAGAACTTCCGACGGAGTTGTACGTTCATTTCCTGGGCATAAAGGACAGAACCCACCCCTGGTCTTGTCTTTTTCAATGACAAAGTCGTAGGGGCGCTTCCCTCTTTCCTTGGCAATAATAACCCATCGGCCTATGATTGTATCCCTGCGTAGTTCGGGCATTTGGTAATCCCTCAAACGTAACTATTTACTCCCTGCCCTTTGCAAAGGAGTATGAACGGTTGCCCTCAAACCAGCCAGAGCCTGCGCTCAAAGTCTTCGTCAGGTGCGTGGAGCACTATGTAGCCCTCCCGAGGCCATCTGTCTCTCACCAACTCATTTCCTATTGTTTCAACATAAAATATTAGTTCATCTTTAGGGTTGGAGTCCAGAAGTGCAAAAGGTATTGCCACCTCTGTCAACTCATTCACAGCGCACTTTATACCTGTTTCACGGGAAACAAGGGCCTTTCCATTTTTGAAAATCCTGAATTTTTCCTTAAGGGGGTCTACTATAAACTGGCTGGGGATCAGTTCGATAGTTATTATAGCCTTAGATGAGATGGTTATCCTGAGGCCGAGATCCGGCTCCCAGGCATCAAAGCTCCCCTCTTTGGGATCTATCCTCAGATAAAGCGACTCAAGATCAAAGCCATAGGCAATCTCAGCCAGCGAACTCGCCCCGGAATGCATGGCCCCCCCTTGACCTCCCAGGGTTAGTGATCCTGCACCTCTCCATTCCCAATAGTAGCTCACCCGTCCATCAATTTGTGGGTGTATAAAACACGTTGGTTCAGTAGTAGGTATTGCTGGTCTTGGAGCCCTGATCGGACTCAACAGTTCATCAGGAACTGTCATATTAAGACAATTATAGACCTTTTTGAGATGAGCCCGGAAGAGGTAATCAAATCTATAGGCATAATCAGTCTCAAATTGGTCTCCATACCACCAGAACCAGTCACTGCCTTCAGCAGCAAAAATAGATTCCATTGCCATATTCACGGCCTCTTCAGTTATGTCTTCCTGTTTTTTAGCATTGTCGACGGCCTTTCTTGCACGACACAGGGTTTCCCATGCCCGGTTTTCGTCCTGCCCACCGATCCAGATGCCGAAATCATGGTTTATCCAGGAACCTGTATATAGCCCCTGCAGGGTGCATGTCGGCGGATGGTCTCTCAGATACTGACCAATGGTCACAAGTTCAAGCATTGGTTCTTTGATAATTGCATCATATAGGCCTGTCAAGAAGGATTCACCGCCGTCCTGATAATACTCCCAGGGATTTTCTCCATCCAGAATTATAGCAACAAAAGGGGAACGGTCCATTCCGTGAAGGCCGTTACAGATTTCTTTTAGCCTGGAGACAAAGTCAGTGATTGCAGCCTGGGGAGGATTTTTCTGATAAACAAAACCTATTAGATCTGAAAGTTTATGGTGCCGAAAGACCATGTCTGTGCCGCAGCCATTTATTTCTACTCTATAAGGCTGGAAAAGACTCTGATGTTCGATTTTCTCAAGTGAATTGTATAGGATGGCTTCGTCTGTTGCGGTCCAGGAAAACCCGGCCTCTTCAATAAGAGGAATAAGCTCAGGGGCAACGGAGCCCTCTGATGGCCAGAGTCCTACAGGGGTCTTTCCTAAAACATCCTTACAATAGCGCCTGCCTTTATCCAGTTGTGTTCCGGCGTCTTCCGGGTAAGTAAATCGCAAAGGGAATCTGGCCTCCGGCCTTGGCCTTTTTCCGAAATCCGTATCAATAAGCAGTGGGAGAATAGGATGATAGAATGGGCTGGTACTGATTTCTATTTGTCCTTCGATCCATTTTGAACTATAGCGGGAAATGAGTCCTTTCATGAGTTCAAGATGGAAGTCCAGGAGATCCATCTTTTCTTCTTCGCTGAACAACTGTCCTTTTCGAAAAAGAGAGCTTATCAAAGGGTGATTTCTTGAGGAAAAGCCGATCCATGCGAGATTAAACCAGACCTGAAGGTCTAAATAGTCCTGAGTTGAGAATTTCTTTCTCACTTGGGAGGTATAAGATGGACCAAAGTCCCTTCCTCGCAACTCCAGCAGTTGCAGGTACCTCTTATGGGGTTCTATCATAGTGGGCCATTGGCAGCTAAAAAAATGTGTCAGGATAAACTCCTGGTCTGAAGAGGAAAGCTCGATGGCAGGGCGACGGCTCAATTCCAGGAAGTCGTCGGTTTTGCCCTGTATATAAGACTGGATTTGGAGAAGAAGGGATGGAACAAGGTTAAAAGTTACCTTTGCCTCAGGCCGGGAGTCCAGACACGCTATCATGTCAGAGTAAGCCTTGACGGCATGGAGCCTGACCCAGGGCATCGCAAAGCGATCCCTTGTCGGGTCAAGGTACAGAGGTTGATGCATATGCCAAAGGAAGGCAATATTTAACTGCAGCATTTATAAGCCTTTGGCCTTTTCCTCCCTCTCCTGTTTGGACTTGCACTCAATGCAACGGGTTGTGACGGGTCTGGCCGTCAGCCGTTTAGCCCCTATTTCTTCACCACAATCTTCACAGATGCCATAAGTCCCTTCTTCGATCCTTTCTAAGGCCTTATTGATCTTTTTTATGAGCTTTCTCTCCCTATCTCTGATACGCAGCTCAAAACTACGATCAGATTCTACGGACGCCCGATCTGTTGGGTCAGGAAAGTGGTCGTTCATGTCAGTCATCTCTTCCAGGGTCTTGTCCGCTTCCCCTAAAAGATCATCGAGTTTTTTCTGGAGTAGGCTGCGAAAATATTCCAGTTGGGCCTGTTCCATGCTACTATTCTCCTAAGAACTTTCTTTTCCAGGTTCCGCTTTTTCCACCGGACTTATAATCCAATTGCACTTTTTCAATAGTTATATTTTTCTCTGCTGACTTGCACATATCGTAAATGGTCAAAGCAGCAACCGAAACTGCGGTTAGGGCCTCCATTTCTACGCCGGTTGCGCCTTTTGCCTTTGCTCGTGCCAAAATTTCTATGGCATTTTTTTCAGGGTTTGGAATGAAGTCAATCTCTACTTGTTGCAAAGTTAAAGGATGACAAAGAGGAATCAAGGTTTCCACTTTTTTGGCAGCCATGATCCCAGCTATCCTGGCTACAGCCAGAACATCACCTTTTGAGGTTTTGCTGTCAATAAGAAGATTAAAGGCATCAGGTCCTATTATTACCCGTCCTGAAGCAACCGCTTCTCTTTGGGTCATAGGTTTTGGGCTTACGTCCACCATGTGGGCCCGGCCCTTATTGTTCAGATGAGAAAAGGAATCCTTGCTCAAGACATCCTCTCCTGACCGGAGTGCCCATGTGCTTCGGATCGTTTAAACAGTTTACGAAAGAAGCCCCCTTCTTTTTTTTCTTTTTCGATATCAGCGAATTCCTGAAGCAGGGCACATTGGCGTTCTGTTAACTTGGTAGGTGTTACAACAGCAACTTCAACTATCTGATCTCCGGCTCCAAATCCTCTAATATCAGGAATGCCAAGTCCTTTCAGCCTGAAGTGTTCTCCTGTCTGGGTCCCTGCTGGAATTTTTAAGTTGCGGGGTCCATCCAGTGTGGATACTTCAATTTCGTCTCCCATGGCCGCCTGGACAATAGAAATAGGAAGGCGAAAATATATGTCATTGCCATGACGTTCGAAAAGGTGGTGGGGTTTTACGTGGATTACTATGTAGAGGTCCCCCCTGGGTCCATCCCTGAGACCGGCCTCACCCTCCCTCCTGAGGCGCAATCTTGAGCCTGTATCTACACCTGCAGGAATACGTACCCTCACCTTGTGTCGTTCTCGGACTCTGCCTTGACCTTGGCATGCCTGGCAGGGGTCTGTAATAATTGTTCCGCTTCCTGAACAATGTGGACAAGTGGAGGAAATCCTGAAAAACCCTTCCGACCTTATTATTTGGCCTCTTCCCTGGCAAGTAGGACAGGTAGTAGGATGGCTTCCGGAGGCCATACCTGTTCCATTGCAGATAGAACAGGACTCAAGACGAACGATCTCTATTTCAGTCTCCGCACCTCTGGCAGCATCTTCAAATAAAACCTCAAGGTTGTATCTTAGATCTGCACCCGCCTCTGGCCCCATGGATGCGCCATGTTTTCGGTGAGTAGTAGAAAAACCAAACAGGTCTTCAAACAGATCGCCAAAGTTACTAAATATGTCTTGTGGTCCGGAAAAATCTCTGAAGCCTGTCCCGGCTATTCCTTCGTGGCCGTAAATGTCATAGGTTTGCTTTTTCTGGGGATCTCTGAGCACTTCATAGGCCTCTGCCGCCTCTTTGAAGCGTTCCTCCGCGTCTTTATCACCCTGATTTTTATCAGGATGATATTTTAAGGCCAGCTTCCGGTATATATGCCCATCAAGTATTTCCAAGAGGTGGATTTCGAGTCTGACCTGATAAATGACAAGGCGCTGGGCGAGATTCTAACGGGTCGTATCGCATGCCATTCATGTCCTATAGGATGCGGTCGCAAGGTATCACTTCCAGAACATGATCTCAAGAACGTCGGCGGTCCTGAGTACCAAACCATTGCATCCCTTGGGTCAAACCTTCTGATTTCAGACATTCGCGCAATTGCAGTCATGAATCGCCTCTGTAATCAATACGGATTAGATACCATAAGTACCGGTGGTACATTGGCTCTTGCAATCTTACTGCAGGAGCTCGGGAAACTAGATTACAACCTTGAATGGAGCGACTCTGATAGAGCGATCGAGTTGATTCATGCAATCGCCAACCGTGATGGATTCGGC
>JAUWGF010000068.1:0-8474 GCA_030606515.1 Deltaproteobacteria bacterium
CCCAAGACGACGTCATAGTCACCGTTGATAAATCTCTTGACCTCTGCGGCTTGTTGATCGGTCAAGCCAGACACGTCAGTGCTCCATTGATTGTGGGCTGTGGGTGGGATGCCGGAAATGACAGCATGCACGGCCGCATCAAGCTGTGCGTAAACTTTTAGCACGAGACCGCGGAAGTCGGGCAAACTGGCGGGCCGGGAGATGCCGGCACCAGCGATGAAGAGAATTTCGCCACGAGCATGGGCAAGAAGGAGGCGTTCGGGAATAGCCGCCAAGCCAGAACCCAGCGGAATCACTCGATCGCTAGTAGCACTATTCCGAATTGACCGTTCCCTTGACCCTGTCATAGTTTTCATGCGAACAAATTTCTGTGAAGGTTGTTCAATCTAGTGGTTTCAACTGAATTCCCACGTTTTGCAGCGGCCGGATTGTCGCCGATGAAAAACCCGGCTCCAAGGAATCGCCTGGAGGAAACTCGTCAATGTCTGCTCCTGGCTGATTGCCGCCCAACATGTAATAGACGGCCCATTTTATGTAGAAAAAGGCGGCGGCCCATTTTAAATGCCTAAATCTTAAAAAAATATAAAATGAGCTGTATTTAATTGCTGCTTATCTCCACCCTCCTGCACAGCTTATTTCCCTTTAGCAAATCACGGCTACCAACTTAAAGCGGGACACTTTCCCATCAGCGCTAACTTAGTCGTAGCGTCATTCCGGCGAAAGCCGGAATCCAGTTAAACAATCGTATTGTACAAATCCTGCCAATTCGGATTAGGGTGATGTCCCCATTTAGTTGACATCCAATCCAATTGGTATACTTGCTTCAAATTCCAATAAATAGCATGAAGGTACTTGCCCAAAACCCAGGCAATGGCCACATGAATAACAGAGAATAGCAGATCATAAATGGATATTACAAGGGTTATTGGCTTTCAAAGCAAAGTGTCAACTAAATGGGGACATCACCCGGATTAGTGCTTTCAATCAATTCCAGTTTCCATTTTCGCTTCCATTCTTTTATTCGCTTCTCCCTCTCAATAGCGGATTCCATACTCTCGTGTACTTCATACCAAACCAGTTGATGAACACCGTAACGTTTGGAAAAACCTTCCACCATGTTGTTTTTGTGCTCCCATATCCTCTTGATGAGGTCTGAAGTCACTCCGATATAGAGGGTACCATTTCGTTTGCTTGCCAAAATATAAACCGCTGCCTGTTTGTTCACTGATGCCTCTCTGGATTCCGGCTTTCGCCGGAATGACGAATGAGAAATACCGCTCTCTTAAGTTAGCACTTATGGGACACTTTCCGCCAATTTGGCTCTATGGTAATTTCACAATCAAGCAAAATCTAAGGAGTTGCTAACTGATTGAATTTACAGGCTGTCCCGCCTTACGTTGGTAGCCCGTTTTTTAGATTAACGAGACAGTTTCAAGGGAAAAATCAGTCTAATTTGATCTATTTATATTGCTAATCGCTTACAGCTAATTGCTACCCGCACAGCTTGTAATTTTGTGGATATTTCTCTACTCGTTTGATTTAAGAGGATTTACAATAGACAGATTTCGTATTGTTTGTTCATCTTGCATGTCCTCAGTATACAACACAGAACAACCCGCTTTGAGGGCTGCCGAAATTATCAATGAATCATAAAAGGAATATTTGGTGGTTGCCGCTAAATCCAAACCCGTGGCAATAAAGTCAGAAGTTGGATATATTACATTGAGTTGCATAAATACTTTGTCCAGGTATTCTTTGGCAGAAAGCACCGGCATGGGGTGTTCAAATTTTCTCGTAGCTACATTGTAAAATTCTTGAATTACCTGAATGCTGATAAAGCCTTTCCCATCCCTTAAGGCTTTTTTGATTATTGCTTTAGCTTTCTCTCTTTTTTCTTTCTCGCGCAAGTCAAAAGAGTAGACGAAAATGTTGGTATCTATGAAATAGCTACCTTTCATTCATTTCGTCTCTTGTAAATTTTCTGTCAGGATGGACATCTTTGAGCAATTCCATTAAATTATCATATTCAACACATATGCTGTCCCTGTTGACATATTTTGCGATCCATTCGCGAAATAGCTTATTAAGCGATGTTTTTTCCTGTTCCGCTTTCTTTCTTGCTCTCTCAATCAGGATTTCGTCTGCACTCAACGTAATGTTCCTAGCCATCTACACCACCTCCCTGGGCCACATTATACACCTATATATTACACACTATACTCGTGCAGTGCAACTTAAAATTTGAAAAGATATCCATCTTGACATGTGAGTCAAAATAAAAAAATGTCTTGACATATGAACAAATGTTCATAACATGTATTTATGAATCTTACTCCACGCCAGAAATCAGTCCTTGAATTCATCCGAACATGTCAGCAGCAGACAGGTATCGTACCATCTGTCCGGGAGATATGTGCCCATTTGGGCTTAAAGGGTCCGGCAGGTATCCATCGGATTTTACGACTACTCGAAGAAAAAGGACATCTTGTTTCCACTCCGGGCAAAAAACGATCCTGGCGGTTGCCGGGAGAGCCGCCCAGAAAGTCGATCCCCGTACTCGGAGAAATTGCAGCCGGAGTCCCCATACATGCACAGGAAAATCGGGACGAGGAGCTTCCGGTGGACTCGAGTCTCTTTGGAGCTGATGAGTGCTTTGCGCTTCGCATCCAGGGAGACTCCATGATCGAGGCATATATAGCGGATGGAGATCTTGCCATCATCCGGCCACAAGACAATGCGGACAACGGTCAAATCGTGGCGGTCATGGTGGATAACATCCTGCCTGAGGCTACACTCAAGGTGCTTCGCAGGAAAAGCACCGCAGTCGAACTGCACGCTGCCAACAGCCGTTATCCCCCACTGGTCTTTCGTGGCAAAGAGCGAGGCAGAGTAAAGATTCTCGGAAGATTGGTAGGAGTTATACGGAGAAGGTCAAAATAACCTCATCACCGGAGGTGTTGGAGGACATGGATAATTTTTGCCATCTTGAGGTCTATAGTGCATATTCTTTCCTTTGGGGGACATTTACGCCAAAGGCCTTGGTGGATGCGGTTAAGGCCAGGGGGCAGAAGGCCGTGGCCCTTACGGATATCTGGGGGCTTTATGGGGCTATACGCTTCTATCAGGCTGCGAAAGATGCAGGAATACAGCCTGTCATCGGATCTAGAGTGCGCCTGTGGGACGGCTCATGGATAACCTTGATCGCAAAGACCTTCAAAGGATACGGGAATTTGTGCAAGATCATAACGGCCGGGACGGGCAACACAAGAACAGGCAAGCCAATGGTCCTGCACAACCATATAAGAAAATGGTCCGGGGATTTGATCTGTCTTGCAGGACGATACGGCTCAAGGCCCCGTGTTTTGGCCAAAAATGGCAACGTAGAGGGGGCGGGGATATCACTTTTGCCTTTCAAACGGATATTCGCCGGGGATCTTTTTGTCGTCCTTCAGCATCACGGTCTTCCCAGAGACATGGAAACCAATCAGATACTCGTTCAGGTTGCTAAAAGACTCAAGGTCCCTGTTATAGCAACAAATCAGGTGGCATTCCTCAGTCCTGATGACTACATCCTGCATCAGACACTGGTTGGTATCCAGAAACGGCATCATCACAGGGAAATAAATCCCCTTCCCAATAACAGCTTCTGGTTGACTCCCGGACAGGACATAGCCTCACGGATTCCATGGCCCGAGGCCCTTGAAAATACAGAGAAGGTGACAGAATTGTGCAGGAGGTTCGCCTTTCCAGTGGGAAAGCTCCATCCGCCAAGGTTCCGGCTCAAAAAAGAAAAGGCGGATTCCACTCTGGCAAGGACTACCCTTCAAGAACTTGCGCGCAGCCGGTCTCCGGTGAAGGCAGAGTATATCAGACAACTTGATCAGGAACTCGGAGTCATCAAGGGCAAGGGTCTTTCAGACTTCTTTCTCCTGGTAAGGGAAGTAGTAGAGTTTGCAAAGAGTCACGGCATCAGACACAGCATCCGGGGTTCTGCAGCAGGCTCCTTGGTGGCGCATCTGCTTTATAAAGGCCCTGACCCCATAGAACTCGGTCTCTTGTTTGAGCGGTTCATCAACCAGGACAGGGGAGATATGCCGGACATTGACATAGACTTTGACTCTGAGAGGAGGGACGAGGTCATAAGACGGCTTATGGACCGTTTTCCAATGCAGGCGGCCATGGTAGCAACAGTACAGACCTTCAGGGTGAGAAGTGCCGTGCGTCTGGCGGCACGGGCCATGGGCTATCCACTTCATGAAATAGACCGTCTCACAAAGTGCCTTCCCTGGTCGTTCCGTGGGATAGCACTTGAAAAGGCCATGACCCGGCTTCCGGAGTTGAAGGACTCTCCCCTTCGCCATGAACAGATGCTCCTATCACTTGCCACGCACATTGAGGGCCTCCCGTTTCAGACCTCTGTCCATCTCGGAGGCGTAATACTTGCCCCTCATGATATAACCGACTGGACTCCGGTCAGCGCGTCATCCAAAGGGTTTTCCGTAGGACAGCTCGACAAGGATGATGTGGATTGCTTAGGGCTCCTGAAGCTGGACATCCTGGGTTTAAGGATGCACACGGCTCTTCGCAAAGCAGAGGAAATCCTGAGGCAAGAAGGAATAGATGTGGACCTTGCAAAGCTCCCCCTTGATGATTGCCCCACCTATGCCCTTTTTCAAAGTACTGAGAGCCTTGGGATCTTTCAACTGGAATCCCCTGGCCAGCGTCATCTCCTGGGAAGGCTCCAGCCCGGAAAGTTCTCTGATATCGTGGCTGAGATATCCCTTTTCCGGCCCGGACCGGTAAAGGGCGACATGGTGCGGACTTATATAGCCCGACGGAATGGGCATCAGCCCATAGAATTCCTCCATCCGGACCTGAGACCCATGCTTGAGGAGACCTACGGCGTTATAGTCTTCCAGGAACAGGTGCTTCGCGTGGTCCATGTCTTTGCAGGTTTTTCCTACGCCGTGGCCGATGCCTTTCGCAGGGCCATGACCAAAGACCGCTCTTCTGAAAAAATGGCCAGGCTTAAGACACAATTTATGGATGGAGCGATAAAGCAGGGCCACAGCATAGAGCTTGCAGAGGAGGTATTCCGGCAGGTGGCGACCTTTGCAGCCTTTGGGTTCTGCAAGGCCCATGCAGTTGCCTTTGCGCACATAACCTATCAGAGTGCCTGGCTCAAGGCCCATCACCCCAGGGCCTTTTATCTCGGCCTGCTGAACGCCGGACACGTGGGCTCCTATCCCCCTTGGGTAATCTTGAATGAAGCACGGCGTCAGGGCATTCCCATCCATCCACCACACGTCAACTCAAGCCGTCTTGAATACAGGGCGGAAGGAAACGGAATCTGCGTCCCGCTGGTGGTCATTCGCGGCATAGGGCCGGGGCTTGCCCAACGGATTGTATTCGAGCGGGAAAAAAACGGGGTTTTTCTGAGCTGGGAGGATTTTTTCGTGAGGGTATTCCTTCCGGCCAATGCACGGTCTAGATTGATCCTGTCCGGGGCGCTGAAAGGTCTGCCCGACAGATTGAGGCCTGTCCAATATGCGGCCATTTGTTGAGCAGGTATGGATTGAGCATCGAACCATGGAGGTTTACTGCACTGCCCATCCCATGGCTGTCCTACGGCCCTGGCTGATGGCCGACGGCATTCTCCGGGCAAGGGACTTGCGCAGCATCCCTTCCGGCCGACGAATAAAGGTGGCAGGTCTCATGATTATGGTCCATACCCCGCCTACACGCTCAGGCAAGCGGGTCATGTTCGCAACACTGGAGGATGAGTCAGGCCTTATAGATTTTGTGATGTTTCCCGGTGTCCAGAGGCAGTGGGCCAAAGAGGTGTTGACAAACGAGGTGCTCGCCATAGAGGGAAGGCTCAAGAGGGAAGGGGAGAAGGGCCTGTCGATATCCATTGTGGCGGAAAAAGTCCTGCAATGCTTCAGCGGTCCGTTTCCGCTCCTTTTGAGGCAGATACAGCGAACATGACTGTAACCGCTATGCCGTACAGTCCGTCCTAAGCTGAAACCCTACCACAAGATCTGTACTCCATATTCTGCTAACCTTTCATCCCGGGTCAGCACGGTCATCTTTCGCATGACGGCTTCTGCTATGATTATCCGGTCAAAAGGATCTCGGTGGATGAGAGGCAGAGTGGCAGCTGCTATTGCCTGGTTCACTCCAATGGGCAAAGGAGTCACCGAAAGTGTATGCAGTGCCTCAGGGACAAACCTCTGCGGCTCATCCGGCAACTCTATACGCTTGAGCTTCCACAAAAGGGCCATCTCCCACGCGCTTGCCGCACTTAGATACAGCTCGCTCTCTTCCTTTGACACGATCTCATTTACTTTTCCGGACAGTTTGGCGGGCTCACCGGCCATCCAGATGAATGTATGCGTATCAAGAAGATATTTCATTATCTTCCGGATCGAGCCAAAAGTCTCTGATGATATTTTCCGGCAAGGGTTCCAGGAGATCTCCATGGACCTTGATCTTTCCGGCATAGATACCCAGCGCCCTCCTGCCTCTTTTCCCCTGAACAGGTACGAGCCTAACCAGCGGATGACCGAATTTGGCTATGATCACCTCTTCCCCGGCCAGGGCGAGGGGGATCAGCCTTGAAAGATTTGTTTTCGCCTCATGTATGCCGACTTTCACCGCCATTTCTCCTTTCTATTTAGTTTAGTCTTAAACTAAGATCTTAAGGCGCTCATGTCAACAGTACGTCAATCATAAGATCTGGTGATGACATGATTAATCGCACCGGGCATATTGAGTCGTCTGTGTCGAGGCATGCCACCATGAAAGCAATTCGCCAAATCAACGTCAATTAAATTATTAGACTAACTCCGCCCCCTAAATTCCTACAGAAACTGTAAAACTAAAGATCGTCACCAAACTCAACCCGAATATTCAAGATGGGTGACCCTCTCGTCTTCCTCAATACAGGAATCCGAACAGCCACAATGGAATTACGTTACCGAAACCGACTTCAATTTCATCCCTCACCACAAAACCATTATCAACATCCTTAACCTGACTTTTCCCCTTAGTTCTTCCGCCGATTTCAAACAGATATTTCCCTTCCACCAAGAAATCGCCACGGCTCGGGATGCGTACATTCGCGCCTGCGCTTTTCAGTTGATGGGCAAAAAAGGTTTCGCGCGCAGTGCCTACCTGATCCTTTCCGCCAAGTTGTCCGGCCACCCCCCTTAGCAGGTTCGTGTTTTCCATATATATCTTAGAAGGCTTTCGCACGAGTCGGTAGCCTGTCTCCGAGGAAAAAAATCCGGAAAGTAGTTCGGCTCGCTCCAGGGAATCGAGATAGGTATAAACGTATTCCTTAGAAATTTTCAGGTTCCTGGACATTCTTTCAATATTAGGTGTGAACGGCTGCGATGTCGCTACCAGCCATAACATGCGTTTCAGCACGGGCACGTTTGCCGTCTTAATGGCTATGGCTGCCGGGATATCTTCATAGAGCACTTTCTCTAGGACGTTCAAAAGCTTGGGAAGATAGTCATCTATCCCCTCCAGGAAGAAGGGATAGACCCCGTGATCGAGATAGTCATTGAAGCGTCCAAGGATCGGCCCTGCCTTCAAAAGTTTCGAGGCCACTATCGTATGGTTTTGCAAGAGTTCCGGCAGGGAAACCGCCTGAAATTCCAATCCATGGGCAAAGGATAGATATTCACGAAAAGAAAGCCCCGGAAGGGTGTAAAAGACAGCCCGCCTGGAAAGGTCTGCTTTTCCTTTTTGCAGAGCAAGAGTGGAACTTCCTGAAAAAAATATCTTTGCGGCTGGGAAGGAGTCGTACAGATTTTTTACTTCCTGCGACCAGTTGGCGTATTTGTGGATCTCATCTATCATAATAGTCTCTCCGCCAAGGCGGAAGAAGTAGGAGGCGATTTCATAAAGGCCGCTCGCTTGCAGCCGGATATGGTCGGCAGAAACATACAGGTGGCGCTGGTGGCGATGGTCTTGTTCGGCCAGATGCTGAAGGAGTAAGGTTGTCTTCCCTGTCCCCCTAGCCCCGACAATGCCCAGCAGGCGGCTGTTCCAGTCAACATTTTCCCTGAGAAAGCGACTGCGTGGCCGGGAAACCTGGCCGAGTAAGCTCGCCTGGATGCTGAAAAACTCGCTTAGATCTAACATTCCTTTGTGTCAACCTTACTGAACGATTTATGGCTATTTTCGTACAATACACTTTACGATATTGCTCAATAAGTGTCAAGCATATTTAACGCTTCTCTTTATTTTCGGCGAGAAAGCCCTGGCATGGACGTGGAGACATAAGACCTCGTTGGAGACAATAACCGGAAGCGGAAAGAGGACATCCTTCAGTTTTGCAGGTTTCAGTTTGAGGTTCCATGTATCCGCTACAATGCCCAATTGCTCCATCCCCGACTTTCTTGCCATCATGAACTGGCTCTAAAAGGATTACTTAGAAACTGGAAAACTAAGTAAGAGCGCAC
>JAUWGF010000191.1:0-3071 GCA_030606515.1 Deltaproteobacteria bacterium
GAATTTGAATATACGGTTATCGAAGATAAGTGCATAGGATGCGGCTTCTGCGCAGCCGTTTGCCCTTGTGGGGTGTGGGAGATGGAGGAAAATATTTGATTCCGCTGAAAAAGCCCCATCTGCGGCGTTGCATAAGAGCTGAAAGGGGGCGCATTCACATGTTGGGGGATCTAGAATTTAGTAATGAACATCGATGTTCATCTTTCAAAACAACCACGTTGGGTTGGCTATGATAGCTTTTTGAGTGGAATCACTTGTTGAGGCATAATGGATAAATGATTGCGATCATTGATTACAGAGCTGGAAATCTGAAGAGTGTGGAATGTGCCCTTAAAAAGTTGGGATTTTCCTGTTGCATAACTCATAACAATGAAGAAATACTCGGCTCCGAAAGGATCATCTTCCCCGGAGTGGGGGCAGCCGGGCAGGCAATTGCTGACCTGAGACATCTTGGTCTGGATGAAGTCTTAAAGCAGGCCCTTGAGACCGGCAAACCTATCCTGGGAATATGTCTGGGTGCGCAGATCATACTGGATAAAAGCGAAGAGAACAGTGCGCAGTGTTTAGGACTGATCAGCGGAGATGTTAAGCTGTTTCCCTCTCCCCTTTTTTCCAAGGACAATGAGCGCCTTAAAATACCACATATGGGATGGAACAACGTTCATTTAATCAAGAGGCATCCGGTGCTGGAAGGGATTAAGCCTGCTGACGAATTCTATTTTGTCCATTCCTATTATCCAGTGCCTGCTTCGGATAAATACGTCATCGGGACTACTGATTACGGAATAGAGTTTCCGTCAATTATTGGCTATAAGAACCTGATAGCCATGCAGTTTCATCCTGAAAAGAGCGGGACTCCTGGTCTGAAAATCCTAAAGAACTTCTGCACATGGAACGGTCATTATGCTGAGTAAAAGGATCATACCCTGTCTTGATGTGAGAGATGGGAAGACAACAAAAGGTATCAAGTTTAAAGAGAATGTGGATATCGGCGACCCTGTGGAAATGGCCAGGTTCTATTATGAAGAGGGTGCGGATGAGATTGTCTTTTATGATATAACCGCTTCCAGTGAGCGGCGGGATATTATGATAGATGTTGTTCGCCGTGTGGCTGAGAAGATTTTCATACCCTTTTCTGTGGGTGGAGGAATCAGGACCATTGAGGATATGCGCGCCGTGCTCCTGGCCGGGGCGGAAAAAGTGAGTGTCAACACAGCAGCAGTAAAGGACCCTGAGATCATTTCCGAGGGGGCAATGGCCTTTGGGAGCCAGTGCATTGTGCTTGGCATGGACGTTAAAAAGGTCGAGCCTTCTGACAAAACTCCAACGGGTTATGAAATCGTCATCCACGGCGGCAGGACGTATACAGGCATTGACGCCCTTGCCTGGGCAAAGAAGGCAGAGGACTTAGGGGCAGGCGAGATATGCCTGAATTCCATTGATGCAGACGGTACGAAGCAGGGTTATGAAATCGCGCTGACCTCGCTTATTTCCGAAAATGTAAATATTCCGGTAATTGCCTCTGGTGGTGCGGGAAACATAAATCACATGCATGATGTGCTGAAGTATGCCAAAGCAGATGCTGCTCTCATAGCATCTATTGTCCACTATGGGACCTATACCATCAAACAGATCAAGGATGAACTGCATTCCCGCGGCATAAAGGTCCGTAACACCTGGTAGACATGAAAGCCTTATTGGCATTGGCAGATGGAACGGTATTCATGGGTCGTTCCTTTACCGGCCGTTGTGAGACGGTAGGTGAGGTGGTTTTCAACACCAGCATGTCCGGTTACCAGGAGATACTGACTGATCCCTCCTATTGCGGCCAGATGGTAACCATGACCTATCCCCTGATCGGCAACTACGGCATCAATAACGAAGATGTCGAATCCGACAGGATCCAGGTAAAGGCCCTGCTGGTAAAAGAATACCAGGAATATCCCAGTAACTGGAGGTCTCAGGGGAGCCTTGCTGATTATCTGAAGGCGAGTGACATACCGGGAATTGAGGGGATCGACACCCGTGCCCTGACCAGACATATCAGACTTCAGGGTGCTATGAAGGCCGCCCTTTCAACAGAGGACCTGGACCCGGATTCCTTGGTTGAAAAGGCAAGGCAGTCCCCGGACATGGCCGGCAGCGACCTCGTCAAAGAGGTGACCTGCAAGGCACCCATGTTGTGGCAAGACGGGCGCATGGTTAATCCGGGCATGGATCTTGATCAATTTCAGTGGCCCGACAGGCCTGGCTCGTGGCGTGTGGTGGTCATGGATTTCGGTGTAAAACTGAATATTCTTCGATCCCTGGAAGAGAGGGGATGCACAATCCTCCTTGTGCCTGCAGATGTGGACAGCAAGACCATAGACAGACTTGAGCCTGACGGGCTCTTCCTGAGCAACGGACCAGGAGACCCTGCTGCCGTTACTTACGCAGTGGATACCATCAGGGATCAAATAGGCAAACGGCCGATATTCGGCATCTGTCTTGGTCACCAGTTGATTGGATTGGCCCTTGGAGGCAAGACCTTCAAGCTCAAATTCGGGCACCGCGGGGCCAATCAACCGGTTAAGGATCTCACAACCGGCAAGGTGGAAATCACCTCCCAGAACCATGGCTTCTGTGTGGACATGGAGTCCCTGAAAGATCCTGCAATTGAGCTCAGCCATATCAATTTAAATGACATGACCGTGGAAGGTCTTATCCACAAGAAAATCCCTCTTTTCTCAGTTCAGTATCATCCCGAGGCATCTCCCGGCCCTCACGACGCATCCTACCTATTTGACAGATTTGTTGAGATGATGAAAGGGGAGTTGTGAGTTGCGAGTTACGGGAATCCACGCTTTGCACAAGTGTTCCCGTGTATCCTCATCTTAAGTGTTTTCGGGATTGACGGACATTTCCTCCTCGATTTCTTTCTCGATAATATTAATAAGTTCAAGGCTATTTATCGGTTTGGAGGGTTGGACATTGTCCTCCCGGCCAAGATGGATATGACAAGGAAATCCAGGCAAACCGGGAAAGTGTTCGGCATTATCCCATCGCTTTATCAATTGTTTTTGCTCCTTGTC
>JAUWGF010000133.1:0-5466 GCA_030606515.1 Deltaproteobacteria bacterium
ATGCCGCACTTTGTGGCTATTAACAATACGCGCTCACCAAGGCCCGGGCTTGTATGCGAAGGCCATGAAAGGGTGCTTAGGGCGAGGCTTAGTGATGCGGAATTTTTCTTTAAGGAGGATCTGAAACGACCTCTGGATGCCTTTGTTGCTGATCTCTCAGGGATGATTTTTCATAAGCGTCTTGGGACCGTCCTTGACAAAATTCGCAGGGTAAAAGCCCTTGCTCATTACCTGGCCGAACAGGTGGCCCAGGATAAGGTAAAAGAGGTTGAGAGGGCAGCCTGGCTCTGCAAAGCAGACCTTTTGACAGAGATGGTAGGGGAGTTTCCAAGCCTTCAGGGCACAGTCGGGAGAGAATACGCCCTTCTCTCCGGTGAAAGCCGGGAGGTGGCAAATGCCATAGAAGAACACTATATGCCGGTTCGCTCAGGAGGGAAGCTTCCGGGGAGTCTCCCAGGGGCACTGCTCAGTATTGCGGACAAGATTGATACTATCTGCGGGACCATTGCCATCGGACTCAAGCCTTCCGGTACTGCTGATCCCTATGGTCTGAGGAGGCTGGCCCTTGGCATCCTCCACATAGTGGAAGAAAGATCCCTGTCTCTGTCCTTGAAGGCACTGATCGCAGAGGCCTTGCATCAGCTTGAGAATCAGCTTTCAGAGGTATCGAAAGAGCTTACCACTGAGGTCATTACTTTTTTCAAACGACGCTTTTCCTATGATCTTACTGCCAGGGGAATGGACCATGACGTGGTAGAGGCGGCCACCAGGGTGGAGTTCGATGATGTGAAGGACTGTATTTTGAGGGTAAGGGCCCTGGCGTCTGTCCGTTCGATGCCGGAATTTGAGCCCTTGAGCGTTGCCTTTAAGCGGGTAATGAACATACTTAAGGGCTTTGAAGGTGGGGCGGTAAATCCCTTACTGCTTGAAGCAGAGCAGGAAAAGGCCCTTTATGAGGTATATCTTTCTGTAGAAGAAAAGGTTAATGTTTCCCTTGAAAGCCGGGATTATGAGCAGGCCCTGGTTACCCTGTTGTCTCTCAAGCCTCAAGTGGACAGCTTTTTTGACCACGTGATGGTTATGACGAAGGACGTAGATGTAAGGGCCAACCGACTGGCACTCCTCTGGAACATAGCCTGTCTTTTTCTCAGAATTGGTGACCTTTCAGCCATAGTTGTATCAGGCTAGAAATGATAACCGTTCAGAGGTTCAGATGTTCAGGGTTCAAAGCCTGCCCTGGTACGACGTAACGTGCGCTTTAACACGGTTTTCCTGAACACTACGCCCGAGGATTCTATGAAAAAGATTGCTAAACCAGGTCTGGGCCAGGGGTTCAGAACCGTTGAGTCGTGAGTTTTGATACCCCTTTACTCACCGTTGATAAATTGTTCTATCATTTGGAATGCCTCACTGTCGGTGAACTGGCGAGGGGGATGTTTACAGAAATAGGCTGACGGCGCATAAAGAGCTCCGCCTTGGCCTCTGTTTAAAGCCAGTTTAGTACAGCGGATGGCATCAATGGCCACACCGGCCGAGTTTGGTGAATCCTCCACGGAAAGGCGAAGTTCCAGGTTCATGGGCACATCACCAAAGAGCTTGCCTTCCATGCGAATAAAACAGATCTTGTTGTCTTTTTGCCAGGCCACATAATCACTGGGACCAATATGGATGTTTTCATCATTCAGGCGCTTTGCGGCCACTGCCTGAACAGCCTCTGTCTTGGATACTTTTTTCGAGATTAAGCGTTTGCGGCTGAGCATATTAAGAAAATCAGTGTTGCCACCGGTATTGAGCTGGTATGTACGTTCCAGTTTGACGCCTCGCTTCTTGAACAGATCGGTCAGTACGCGATGAACTATGGTGGCACCCATCTGGGACTTGATGTCGTCACCTATGACAGGAATATTTTTTTCCTCGAAGCGTTTCGCCCACTCCGGATCACTTGCGATGAACACCGGAATGTTATTGATAAAAGCAATCCCTGCATCCAGCGCACATTCAGCATAAAACCGCGTGGCCTCTTCGGAGCCCACAGGAAGATAGTTCAGGAGGATTTCAGCGCCGGACTCCTTGATCACCTTGACGACTTCTTCTTTAGTTGCTTCAGGTTTGTCAGCCAGGACGAAAGTGAATTTGTCGTCATAATTCTTCATGTGGCCTGCGACACCGTCCAGAATCCTGCCCATCCGAACAGTAACTCCTGATTGGTGAAGATCAGGATAGATGACCTTTGTGCAGTTAGGTTCGGCAAAGACAGCTTCATGTACATCCTTTCCAACCTTGCGTTTGTCAACGTCGTATGCCGCAACGACCTCTATGTCTCCGGGCTTATATCCATCAATTTCCCAATGCATCAGGCCGATAACATCTTCTGAGCTTTTGCCACGATAATAGTGAATTCCCTGAATCAGGGAACTTGTGCAGTTACCAATTCCAATAATAACAATTTTGATCACAGCTTAGTCATCTCCTTACGTTGGTTGAAAATGCAAGAGACGGTCTGCAAGTAAGTTTACAGTTCCAAATTGCCCTAAATTTAATACCACTTTTCAGATATAAATAAAAGTGTTGGTTACAATCTAAGCTGATTTTTTATGACAGAATATATTATTTTAGGTACTTCAAACTTTATAAATGTGCTTGCAAAGGCCGTGAGCCATGTTTATGTTACAAATGTTACAGGAGTCGCTTAAAAAATATCCTTCCTTGGGGCGTCTCCTTTTAGGACTTCCAGGGGTCGTCCGATGGCGATATTGGTAAATAATGCTTTCCCTGAGTATTTTGTGCTTTTAACCGTGCTTGTGCCTTGCCCTTGAAAGACATATTGCAGCTGGTGGATAAAGGACTGGTATTTTACTAATATAAAGGGGAGTATATGTCATCTATAATAAGTTCGTTTGCACTCCTTACCATAGCTGCGGCCTTTGTGTTTCTTGTAATTTATCTTGTTAGGTTGTCAAAGAGTGTCCAGGGCACGCTGGAGAGCTTAGACGAGGCCTTATTCAAAAGCCAGGCTGCTATTGACGACACATTGGCTCAGTTTAATCCTGTAGTTTCTAAACTGTCAGAACTGGAGGATACGGCTCAGGGTACATTGAGCGAGATAAATCAGCGTCTGGCCCTGATAGAGAATGAGTTAACGCCTCTCCTTGTAGAACTTAAGGATACTGCCAAGGCCTATCAGGACCTTGGAAGGACTTTTGAGAAGGATCTTCCCCCGATTTTGGATAATGTTCATCAAATTACCGGGGATATCCAGAATTTGACAGGTGATATTAAGGTCAAGGTTCGGCAGACACAGGATTTTTTTGAGGCCGCACGCGAGACAGGCGAGACCGTCCGGGTTGCAACAGACATTGCCAGGTCGGGTCTTTCCGGGTTAGCTGTGCAGGTAGCAAGTATAGCCACAGGTATCAAGACGTCTTTGGAGTTTCTTTCTGAGAACCTTAGATTTAAAGGAGGTAGCAAGAAATGAGCAATAGTGAAGGTCGCTATTCCGCAGGTTGTGTGGCCATAGCATTCTTACTGGGAGGTGCCGTCGGGGCCGGTTTGGCCACGTTACTTACTCCTAGAACAGGTCCTGAAGTTAGAGGTCGGATAAGGGAGCAGGCCTATGCAGCCCGTGGTGAGGCCCATAGGGTAGCAGATGAAGTCCGTGACAAAGCCGGTGATCTCCTTGATAAGAGCAAGGAGATGATCGATCAAAAAAAGGCTGTTTTGGAATCTGCTTACGAAGCAGGTAAAGAGGCCATGGCGCGGGAGAAAGAACGCCTTGTTGCCCACATGAAGTCTGAAAAGGGTGAAGAGGGTGAAGAAACATCCCCAGAGAAGGAAGAGGCTTAAGAAATAATTATTTATTTCCCGGCAGACAGGGAGTGAACCATTGCCTCCAAATAGCTCGCTTCTATATCCCATAAACGATAATTTAGGCTGTGGCTTTGGGGTGGTTTTGGTATAATCTTTGGGCCTTGGGAATGATTCTTGAGATGTTAGAATAACGAATATCGAACAAGGAACCGTAGAATGTCGAAGGAAATTAAAACATTTGACCTCGAAGTTTGAATAATCCGTATAGCAGAATCTCTGCTAAATTAAGGGGCAAGAAAACTTCATGATTCGAAATTCCTTGTTCGATATTCGATATTTATGCCTCTACATCCCCACACCCTTTGCCCATCCAAGCTTTTCCCTTAAAATTGTGAAGTAGTCCCTGAGCGGGGACTTTATGAGTTTCAGGTGTCCCTTGGCCTTTTGCATCTCAACCCAGTCCCCTTCATTGAGTTCCTGGCTTACCTGGCCGTCTACTATTAAGCTGATCTTTTCCGTGGCATTTCTGAGCTGTATTGCCACCTTCATCTGACCTGGCAGTATAAGGGGACGTGCATTCAGGGCGAATGGGCATATTGGGGTCAATATAAGGGCCTCGATGCCCGGGTGCAGGATAGGGCCGCCGGCAGAGAGGTTATACGCAGTGGATCCGGTTGCAGTGGAGATGATCAGGCCATCACCACGGTATGTGGTGAGGAATGAGCCGCCGGCCCAGGTAGGAAGTGTAATAATTTTTCCCAGAGGGCCTTTGCTGATCACTGCTTCATTGAGTGCATAGTAAGTTGGGCCGGTACTATCAGACACTTTTACCGTAACCGAGAGTATTGCTCGCCTGTCCAGCTCGAGAGTTCCTGATATTAGGGAATCCAGGGCCTGTTCCATCTCATCCATGTGGATCTCGGTAAGGAATCCCAGGCCCCCCAGGTTTATGCCCAGCAGGGGAATTCCGAGCTGATAGGCCTTCCCTGCTACATGTAGCAGGGTGCCGTCTCCTCCCAGCACTACTATAGCCTCGGCTTGAGGATCTACCTGTCCTTCAGTGACAGAGACCGCGCGCCTTCGGAAAAGCTCTTCCATGGCCTCTCCGATCCTCTTTGGGATTTCGGTCTCGTGCCTGACAATGAGGCTGATGTGCTTGAGCATAAAGTCTCTTTACGGGCCTACTCTTACGAGCACATATTCTTCCGAATTCATAAATTTTCTGGCCACATTAAGTACTTGATCTGCCGTTACCTCATCTATTTTCCGAACGTATTCCGACGCGAAGTTATATCCTAGGCCATAGAGTTCATTTAAGGCCATGTCCATGGTTTGTGCTCTGTTGGTTTGAAGGCCTATCTCATGGGTTCCGATAAGCCATTTTTTTGCCCTTTCCAACTCATCATCAGTCACAGGTTGCCCTGTTGCCCTGTAGATTTCCCGCCACAGGGCCTTTAAGGCCCGGTCCTTTTTTTCAGGCGCGCAGGCAATGTAGAAGGCAAAGGATCCATAGTCCAGGCCAAGCCCCAGGAATGAGGTCACGGAATACGCCAGGCTTTCCTTGTCCCTGAGATCCATGAACAGGCGGCCGCCCTGACCTGAAAGTACTGCATTCAGGGTTTGAAGGGCATAGCGGTCAGGGTTGTTAAAAGTGGTCCC
>JAUWGF010000200.1:0-2778 GCA_030606515.1 Deltaproteobacteria bacterium
CAATTTCTGGACAGATGGGTAGATATCACTCTCATAGCCCAGGAAGCCAGGGATAAAAAGCTGGACCAGGACCCTGAAGTTCAGGCCAAGATAGAGGATATCATGAACGCCGTTCTGGCCCAGGAATTCTTGCAAAGGGAGATAGAGGGCAAGGTCAAGATAACTGATGACGAGATCGAGACCTATTATAAAGGCCATGAGGAGGAATTTACCAATCCAGAGTCTGCGAAGGCCCGTCATATCTTGCTGAAGGTCCCGGAAGGGGCAGATGAAAAGGCGTGGAAAGAAGCCGAATCAAAGGCCAAGGACATCAAGAAAAAACTGGAAAATGGCGAAGACTTTGCCGAGCTTGCAAAGAAGTATTCAGATGACCCGGGCTCTAAAAACAAGGGCGGTGATCTGGGCTTTTTCACCAAAGGGCGCATGGTACCTGAATTCGAGTCCGCAGCCTTTTCTCTTAAGCCAGGTGAGTTGAGTGACCCTGTAAAGACTAACTTCGGATACCATATTATCGAAGTTCAAGAGAAAAAGGCAGCCAGCACAAAAACCCTGGCGGAGGTTCAAGCCCAGATAAGACAGACGCTCCAAACGGAAAAACAACAACAGTTACAAAGTGCACTCATTGAAAAACTAAAGGCCAAATATCCGGTAAAGGTCAACAAAGATCTCCTCGCTGAGGATATGCCTGAGGATAAACCACAAGAAAGCACGGCCCCTCCGGAAAATTAGGGGAGCCTCTTGCAAGCCGCGATTTTTAGCTTGAGTTTTGCGAGCGGCTAAAGGGCCCTGTAGTTCAGGTGGCGACCAAAAATGGCTGCCTGAACTACGCCTGGATTATTGAATAATATACTTGCTTATGAGCCTTTCGAAGTTCACCTTTTCTTGACACCTCCTTGACCAGTTCCTACCATACAATTCATGGATAAAGGACGCCGCAGACTAATATTCTCCGCTATCTATTGGATGGTCGGGCTCATTCTTATCTTCAGTCTGCCGAATCTGTGGATTCACATGCAGACAAGAGAGGTTTCCTATTCCCAGTTCAAGGAAATGTTAAGGGAAGGAAAAATTCTTGAAATCCGCATGGATCAGGAAGAAATCCGGGGGATACTTTACACAGGTCGTGCAGCCGGCCTTCAGAGACTACAGGCGAAGCTTCAGGGACTGGAGCAGGAAAAGATCATAGATAACGCCCCGTTGGCAAAGGAAAAACAGCTTTCCCTGCAGGAACTTTTTAGCCGGCTCCGGAAGCTGACTGACCAAAAAGGCGATCTAGTGCTCTTTCGTACCTTAAGAGTTGATGACCCCAAGCTTGTAGAAGAACTGGATGCCAAAGGGGTTGATTATTCAGGAGTGCAGAAGGGTATCCTTGGCCAGCTCTTCTGGGGTACAATCCTGCCGATACTTTTCTGGGTCGGGCTCTGGTTTTTGCTGATCAAGGGCATGGGAAGGCCCGGAGCAGGGCTTCTCTCGTTTGGCAAATCAAAGGCGAAGGTTGCCATGGAGAAAGATACCGGCGTACGGTTCGACGATGTAGCCGGATGCGATGAGTCCAAAGAAGAGCTGAAAGAAGTAGTGGAATTCCTGAAAGAGCCCAAAAAATTCGAGGAATTGGGGGCCAAGATACCCAAAGGGGTGCTTCTTCTGGGTCCGCCGGGGACAGGCAAGACCCTCCTTGCAAGGGCCCTGGCCGGCGAGGCAGAGGTCCCCTTTTACAGCATATCCGGCTCTGAATTCATTGAAATGTTTGTAGGCGTCGGGGCCGCCCGGGTAAGAGACCTCTTTGACCAGGCCAAGAAGAATACGCCCTGTATAATCTTCATTGACGAGCTTGACGCCATAGGAAAATTCCGTGGCGGCGGAATGCTGGGAGGCGGCCATGAGGAAAGGGAGCAGACCCTGAACCAGCTCCTTGTGGAGATGGACGGATTTGAGCCCAACCTGGGCGTAATCCTGCTTGCCGCAACCAACCGGCCTGAGATCCTGGATCCGGCCCTCCTGCGTCCCGGCAGGTTCGATCGCCAGGTAATACTCGATGCCCCCGACATGAAGGGCAGGGAAGCGATACTCAAGGTCCACTCCCGTGGCAAACCCCTGGCCCCTGGCGTAGATCTTAAAAATATCGCCCTCAGGACCCCAGGGTTCTCCGGGGCCGATCTTGCAAATATCATGAATGAAGCAGCCCTTCTTGCAGCAAGGCATGGTTCAAAACAGATCACCCAGGCTTGCGTCGAAGAGGCAGTTGAAAAGGTATTCGCCGGCCCGGAACGAAAGAGCCGGCGTCTTGGAGAAAAGGAGCGCAAACGCGTGGCCTATCATGAGTCTGGCCATGCCCTTGTGGCATTTCATTGCCCCGATGCCCCGCCGGTCGCCAAGATATCTATCATACCAAGGGGAAAGGCAGCTCTTGGCTACACACTTCAGTTGCCTGAGGAAGAGCGGTTCCTTATGACCAAGAGCGAACTCCTGGACAAGATCTGCGTAGCCCTTGGGGGACGCGCCGCTGAGAAGATAATTATGGGAGAGGTGAGTTCCGGGGCACAGAATGACCTGGAAATGGCTACGGAAATAGCCAGAAGCATGATATGCCGCTTTGGAATGGACGAAAAGGTTGGACCAGTGGCCCTTTCCAGGGAAACCAGTCCCTTTCTGAGGGTACCTGGTTTCCCACAGACTACAGAACCTTTGAGCCCTGAACTTGCCTCAGAAGTGGACAGGCAGGTACGACAATTGTTGAGCGAGCAAAATGCCAGGGCTCAAAAAATCATAGAAGAACAC
>JAUWGF010000109.1:0-6361 GCA_030606515.1 Deltaproteobacteria bacterium
TGTACTCGCAAAGGCACACGTCAGTCACAACGAGGAGATCAGGCACTGACTTCTTTATGGCGGATATGGCACTTTGCACCACACCGCTCTTTATCCAGGCATGAGAACCCCTTGGGTCCTTTTTTTCAGGAAGGCCGAATAAAAGGACTGCATTAATTCCCAGATCAAAGATTTCCTTGGCCTCTTTTACTATGGCATCCACAGAAAACTGATAGCAGCCGGGCATGGCATCAATAGGCTGCTTAATGCCTTTGCCATGTATAATGAAAAGGGGATAGATAAGGTGTTTCGGGCTCAAGGTGGTCTCACGGATCAGTGCGCGCAGAGATTCCGTGCGACGCAACCTGCGGGGACGATATTCCGGGTACATCATGGCAACCAATCCTCCAGCCTTTGAAGCAGATCATTTGTAGTAAAAGGCTCCTCAATAAAGCCGCTGCAGCCGGCATCGTGGAAACGTTCCCTCTCCGAAGAAGAGGCCACCGCACATATAAGCACTACCGGTATATCATCGGTCTCAGGGGACTGCTTGAGAAGCACACTCATGGACAAGGCATCAAGTATGGGGACATCCTTACGTATGATCACCAGATCAGGCAA
The DNA here is from genome assembly GCA_030606515.1 of Deltaproteobacteria bacterium. Classification (GTDB taxonomy): domain Bacteria; phylum Desulfobacterota; class Dissulfuribacteria; order Dissulfuribacterales; family UBA3076; genus UBA3076. The sequence continues at coordinate 601 of JAUWGF010000109.1, forward strand.
CTCGGACTTTGCCAGATCAAGACCTTCCTGGCCGTCCTCAGCAAGAAGCAGTTTGAGCCCGGTTTGGTTCGCCAGTTTACGGACCGTCTCAATAACTGACTCGTTATAATCCACAAGGAGTATGGTCTGGCCTTCTTTCACCTGATTACTCTCTACAAAGAGGGTTAATAGCACGTACGAATAAGTCTATTTATGTAGAGCTCCGGGTTATCCACTGCTTCAGCCGAAATATTAAAGACGTCCTGCGCAGTCTTTTCCCTTATAAGAGTAAGACCATATTCAAGAATATTACACAATCTCTCGCACTGGACATAGAGATTGGAAGAATCATCCAGACAACTATACAGCAACATGTCCACTGCGTCTTCCTCTAAGTTAATCCTCAGACCGCAACGGTTAAAAAAAGAATCCTCGTAACTCTTTATCTGCTCTATCCATAATTGCACCCTCTCACCGGCCTCCCTGAAGTCCAAATCTTCTTTCAGAGATAGCTGGGCTACGAGGTCCAACCTATTAGGTGTAAGCTTCAGCTTAGAGCCTTCCCACCGGGGTAACTCCTCCTGCTCAAGGCGAGAAATCAGGATCTGTTTTTCCTCAGCAAGCAAGGCCTGATACCTTCTCAGCCTCGCCTTGTCCTTTAAATTCTCTAAAAGCTTTTGGAGCTCTCCCGCCGGATCATTAACCAGATTACTGGTCACTACCAAAAAAGACACGCTAATTGAGGGCAGCTTTTTTTCAAAGGGCAACAATACCCTTTCCACCACGCTCACAAGGGCCCTTGCCCCTGTATGTTCCTGATAGGACTGACGGGCAAGGATTCTCAGGGCATCTTCTTCGAATTTAAGGTCTATTCCATAGGCCCTGAAGTCCTGCTTCTTGCTCATGATAATCGGGTTGTTCGGATTACACAGTATCTCAAACAGATCCTGCTCAGAGAGCTCTTCCAGAATGGAAATAACAGGAATCCTCCCGACGAACTCAGATTCAAAGCCGTATTCAACAAGGTCCTGTGGCTTCACGTGCCGTAGCCACTCCATCTCATCCTGGGTATCGATCTCTGCGCCGAAGCCTATACTCTTCTTCCTGAGCCTGTCCTTTATTATATCGCCAAGGCCCCCGAAAGCGCCACTCACTATGAATAATATGCTGCGCGTATTGAGACTCTGTTTCTCTCTTTTTCCAGTCTTGCGGTATCTTTCTATGGCCTGTATCTGGGAAATAGGGTCATGGGGGACACGTATGTCCACCTCGGTCTCCTCGAGAGGTTTTAACAAAGCCCTCTGGACCCCGGCCCTGGAAACATCCGGACCACTCATGTGGTGAGAAGACGCGATTTTGTCAATTTCATCTATATAGACAATCCCGTACTGTGCCCTTTCAAGGTCACCATCCGCTTCCTGAACCAGGTCACGGATCAGGTCCTCTACGTCCCCTCCCACATAGCCTGTCTCACTGAACTTTGTGGCATCGCCTTTTACGAAAGGTACGCCCAGTTTCGCCGCTATCAGCTTGATAAGATATGTCTTTCCAACACCCGTAGGACCTATGAGGATTATATTATTCTTTATGCTTCCAATCGAATGGGGATCTTTCCCCTTTTCTTGAAGATATGTGATCTTGTTAAAGTGAGTACATATCTTTGTTGCCAGAACGGCCTTTGCCATATCCTGCCTGACCACATACCTGTTCAGGTAGGCCTCAAGCTCCTCCGGCTTGAGATTAAAGCTTGTTTTTGGACCCTTCTCAGAATCAGCCCCTTCTTTCTGGTCGGTGCTGTCAGGCTTTACTTGCCAAGGAAAGGCCATCTGGGACACTACCCGTATTCTGCCCCCATACCTTTTGGAAAGATAATCACTTATCTCCTTTTCCAGGTCTTTTTGTGAAGGCAAATTCACAGTCCTGTCAGGCTTCTCATTGGTAATATCAGAAAGACCTGTGTTCGGATCCTTCGAAGCGTTTTTCTTATCATCTTTCTTTTGCATATATATACTTTATAGCAGAAACAAGCTCTAAGCTCAATCCCCACTCGTCAACATCCATGTCTTTGCATACTATCGGCCTATATGATAGTTTTAAGAAATGTTGAACTGTGAATGATGAATTTTGAATTGTGGAATAAGATTAATATATTTGTACCTTAATTCAACACTCATAATTTAAAATTCAAAATTTAAAATTAGGTGGGAGAGAAAAGCAATGAGTGAAAAAATCGTAATTGTAGGCGCAGTCGCAGCAGGCCCAAAGGCTGCCTGCCGGGCCAGACGGCTCATGCCTGATGCTCAGATTACTATAGTGGACCAGGATGATCTGATTTCCTATGGAGGTTGCGGAATACCCTATTTTGTTTCCGGCGATGTAGCGGATGAGAAGGAACTCCGCTCAACCACCTTCAATATGGTCAGAGATGCTTATTACTTCAAGCAGGCAAAGGGTTTCGAAGTACGGACCATGACAAAGGCTTTATCTGTTGACCTGAAACAAAAACTCCTCCATGTTGAGGACTTCCGCACCACGGAAAAGGACTCCATGCCATATGACAAGCTGATGTTGGCCACGGGAAGCAGGCCGAACGTACTTCCCATACCTGGAAATGACCTTGATGGCATCTTTACCATCAGCAGCCTGCATAAGGCCATAGCCATAAAGGACTGCCTTTCAAAAGGCCAGGTAGGCAAAGCAGTGGTAATCGGAGGCGGTGCTATCGGGATCGAAATGGCCGAGGCCATGGCCGATCTCTGGGGCGTGGAAACAACTATTGTTGAGTTCATGCCGCAGATACTGCCCAGGATTGTGGATCAAACCCTTGCTTCCATGGTTGAACACCACCTGAAGGAAAATGGTGTCACTGTATATACACAGGAAACCGCCCGGAAATTCGAAGGAGACGACCAGGGAAAGATATGTAAGGTTATTACAGATAAAAGAGAGATTGAGGCAGATCTGGTAATAATGGCCGTGGGTGTCAGGCCCAGGGGAGAGCTTGCAAAAGATGCTGGCTTGCTGGTCTCTTCACAGGGCGGGATAGTAGTAAACCAAAGGATGCAGACATCAGATCCAAGTACTTACGCTGCCGGCGACTGCGTTGAGACCTACAACCTGATCAGCGGGAAAAAGGCCTATGCGCCAATGGGCTCTATAGCAAATCGCCAAGGACGGGTGGTGGCGGACAATCTGGCAGGTATTCCCAGCACCTTTGACGGGGTAGTCGGGAGCTTTATCATGAAGGTCTTTGATCTCTCTGTCGGCGCTACGGGTCTCAGCCTGGATGTGGCCAAAGCAGAGGGCTTTGACGCTATAGGCGCCTTTTGCGCACAGTATGATCGCGCCCAGTTCTTTCCAAACAAGGATAATATGTTCCTCAACATGGTCGTCGACAGGTCTGACAAAAGGGTGTTGGGGCTCCAGGGAATGGGTGCCATGGGAGATGGGCTAATGGCCAGGATCAACGCCGCAGCCGGATTGTTCGAGAAAAAAGCGGTCATCAGCGACTTCAGCAACCTGGAGCTGCCGTATGCCCCGCCCTTCTCCACGGCTGTTGATATTCTGAATGCCACTGCCAACGTGGCTGACAACACGGTCTCCGGCCGGTTCAGGACCATTGAAGTAGAGGACTTTGTTACCTGGCTAAACGGTGAAGAAAGTCACCCTGACTGGCTGGTCATTGACCTGCGCCACCCAGCCGAGGCGGCGCCCTTCATAGAAAAATTTCAAGACCGCTGGAGACTCGTGCTCTATGATAAGTTCCGGAGCGAATACGAACAGCTCCCAAAGGACAAGATGCTCATACTCATATGTAATGCCGGTGCCAAGGCCTATGAAGTCCAGTGCTTCCTTGACAGCGTCAACATAAAAAACACGGTTGTGCTTCCGGGCGGCCTTAATGTAATTCGTAATTTAGGGGTCGATTGGTGGCCAAGCTAATGTTGAAGGAGAACTCAAAAATGTCCATTCTTAGTTATCTGACTCTATTACTAACGCCCCTCTTTTTCCTGGTCCAGGCCCAAGACTGCCTTGCGTCTGCCTGTCCTTCCAAGGAGGCCATACAACAGAAGGTGGTAGATACCTTCAAGCAAGACATCCGTGTCATAAAGATCCAGCCAGGCGCTGTCCCGGGGTTCTGCGAGGTCCAGGTGAAGTTTAAGAGCCAGAACCGCATCTTATACACTGACCCAAAGGGGGAATTCCTGATCACCGGCCAGATCTACAGGTCCTCGGATGCGACCAATATCACCAAAGAGGCAATTGCTGATCTCAATCGTTTTAGTGGTTCCGATATCAAACGTCTAGAAGACCTCACTGCCTTTACCGTGGGTTCAAAAGGGGAAGTTGTTTGCTTCGTTACAGACCCGCAATGCGCATACTGCAAAAAGGCAGAGGAAATAGTCGTCAATATGGCGGAAGCAGGGGAATTGCAGTTAAAGGTCCTGCTGTTCCCCCTCGGCTTTCATAAGGGTGCAAAGGAGCAGTGTATATCCGTCATTTGTGACAATAAGGGACTGGAAGGCCTTCACAGCCAGTACAAATCGGAAAACCAGTGCGAGGAGGGAAAAAACAAGGTTAAAGATACTCTCCGCTTCCTGCAGCAAAAGGGTATAACAGGCGTTCCAACCTATATCTTTAAAGACGGGAAGTATCATTCAGGTGTGCTCAAAGAGCAGGCCATGAAGAAACGCCTGGGGCTTTCAGAGGATGACACCGTTCAGAAAGGATCAAAATAGTCGAGGTCTGCTCCCAGGCTATGCCCTGGGGGCACTTGCGGTCCTGGCTGTCGCTGAGGTCTTTCTTTTACTCAAGGTCCCTGTCGTACAAGACTATTTTTATATCCTTGCCTGGTGGCCCTATATAATCCTGGCTGATGGCCTGATTTACAAGCAACGCGGATGGTCGCCCATTAAAGGCAGGCCGGTTGGTTTTCTTTCGCTGATCACATGGTCTGTAACCATATGGCTGATCTTTGAACTCTTCAACTTAAGGCTCCAGAACTGGCACTACGTAGAACTCGTATCAAACCCTTACTTCAGATGGCCCGGCTACACCCTTGCATTTGCCACAGTCCTTCCAGGCCTCTTTGAGACATACCACCTGATACAGACCTTGGGGATCTCAGAGCAAGTAAAGACCCGACCTTTTGCGATAACGCCTACAATTGAGAAAACCTTTCTGGCAACAGGACTGATTTTTTTGGCCTTTTCCGTATTTCTGCCTAAATACTTCTTTCCATTGGTGTGGGGGGGATTTGTCTTCCTGTTAGATCCTATAAATGCAAGGATGAAAGGACCCAGTTTACTTAAGGACCTCTCAAACGGAAGACCTCAAAAAGCCATTCAGCTCCTGATCGCCGGCATGGTATGCGGCCTGCTGTGGGAATTCTGGAACTTTTGGGCAAAATCCAAATGGATATATACGGTTCCCTTTGTGGGAGACATAAAACTCTTTGAGATGCCTGTCCTGGGATTTCTGGGTTTTCCCCCCTTCGCCCTTGAGTGCTATGTAATGTATAATTTTGTATGCTGCCTTGGCTTGGCCGTCCCCTGGGAGCAGGAAGCCAATAAAAAAAAGGTGGGCTGGCATATCCTTGTGGTACTGGCCATTCAAATAGCGTTCTGGTTTTTTGTTTTTTCTCTGATAGATCAGCATACTGTTCATTCGTTCCATTGACGGATCATAGACTCCGGCTATATTGTGCTTCAGCTGGTTAATATTCCGTACCTGATAACAAGAGGAGGAAACCACTGATGAAAGACTTGAAACAGATGTATAA
>JAUWGF010000087.1:0-7217 GCA_030606515.1 Deltaproteobacteria bacterium
AGTACGAATGGTGTTTACAGCCTGCTGTTCCTCAGTACCTCCCCACATCCAGCCTCCTATAGCCCATGTCCCAAGGGCAATGCGTGAGGTCTCAATCTCAGTCCCGCTGATACGCACAAAATCCATAATTCTTTCCTCCCAACTCAGTTTCCCATTAAACCTATTTACTACTTGATTTGACTTAATAGCAACAGAAATTTGGAAAAAGATGAATCACTCCCCTTCGCTTCCAATGTGTGTTGTATTCTGGGGAACATCTGTTTCAGAACCGTTACAAATCAATTTGCAGACAATGAAGGAATTTATTGCCTGCCGGGATGGATGATGTAGAGAACACTTACTCCATTGTAAAAAATACTTTTATTTGATAGATTGGGTTATAAATTGAGGGATTGATGGTAGGGGAATTCCTATATGCCGAAACAAAAAATAAATAAAATAGTCCTTGCGTATTCAGGCGGACTCGACACATCTGTTATTCTCAAGTGGCTACAAGAGATCTATAACTGCCCTGTAGTAGCCTATTCCGCAGATATAGGCCAGGAAGAGGACTGGGAAGCTGTCCAGCAGAAGGCCTTGGATACAGGGGCCTCGGAGGTAGTGATAAGGGACCTCAAAGAAGAGTTTGTTCAGGACTTTGTCTTTCCCATGTTCAGGGCAAATGCCATTTATGAGGGTACCTATCTGCTGGGTACGTCCATCGCAAGGCCCCTCATTGCCAGGGAACAGGTACGTGTTGCCAGGGAATTTGAGGCTGATGCAGTCAGCCACGGGGCAACCGGCAAGGGAAACGACCAGGTCCGTTTTGAGCTCTCCTTCATGGCCCTTGCCCCTGACCTCAAGATCATAGCTCCCTGGCGCATGTGGGACCTCAATTCCAGGCAGAAGCTCGTAGACTTTGCCAAGGCCCATGGTATACCAGTACCGGTCACAAAGGCAAAGCCTTACAGTATGGATGCAAACCTACTACACATAAGTTATGAGGGTGGAATCCTGGAAGACCCATGGGCAGAACCACATGAAGACATGTTTATGTGGACAAAAAGCCCTGAAAACGCCCCTGATGAACCATCTTATGTTGAGATCGATTTTGAGCACGGAGATCCGGTGGCCCTTGACGGTGAGCGTCTTTCCGCAGCAGAATTCTTGTCAAGACTGAACCTTATAGGTGCTGATAACGGGATTGGACGGGTGGATCTGGTTGAGAACCGTTTTGTCGGGATGAAATCAAGAGGAGTCTATGAGACGCCGGGCGGTTCTATTCTTCGCACAGCCCACATGGCCCTTGAGTCCATAACTCTTGACAGGGAGGTTATGCACTTGCGGGATAGCCTGGTTTCCCGTTATTCAGAGCTTATTTATTACGGTTTCTGGTTTTCACCCGAACGTGAGCTTATTCAAAGGCTCATAGACGAATCCCAGGCTAATGTGAATGGAAGGGTTCGACTCAAGATATATAAAGGAAACTGTCAGGTTGTGGGAAGAAAGGCGGAGAAATCACTATACCGGCCGGAGTTTGCCACATTCGAGGAAGACGATGTTTACAGCCAGGCAGATGCCGAGGGATTCATCAGGCTTCAGGGCCTGCGTCTTAAGATCAGGTCCATGGTGGAAGGATCTTGAGGAGACAGTATTATGGCAGCAAATACCGAGCAGCGCAAATATATTCGGGTCCCATTTAAAGCCGTAGCCTGCTTGTGGCCTCTAAAACAGGATGCCAAGGAGATACGCTGCGATCAAACAAGAGATATCAGTTTGAAAGGAATTTACTGTTATAGTGATATCAAGTTTTCTGTCGGCACTACTTGTGAGCTGGAATTACATTTTACAGATACCAGTTCGAAGCTCGTGCTTTTTTTAAAAGGGCGTGTAGTCCGCACGGATGAAGAAGGAATGGGAATCAAGTTTGAAGAGATGGATCTCGACTCCTTTTTCTCGTTGAAGAATATCCTTAACTACAACAAATGAACATCGAACATCGAACGTCCAACATCGAATATTGAATGGGAAAAGATGAAGAAACAGACCTATGACCAGGAAGAAAGGCTGCTAATCAACAATCAACAACCAACAATCCAATACGGAAATTAATGAGGACTAAAATGACACAACGCAGAATATACTATAAATCAACTAATATCTCTCCACTGACCCTGTTGGGACTGGGACTGCTTGCCGTGGCAGCATTCTTTGTGGCCCTGCCGTTGTTTTTGGGCGCTGTAGTAGTCTTTTCCATTGCAGCCGGCTACATGGCATGGCGTGTTCGCAAGGTCATGCGCCAGTTTGAGAAGGAATGTGCAAGGCGTAGTAAGACCAATAGTGATCTGGATCCAAGCTCTCTTATTATCGATGTGACTCCGGACCAGACCGAGCGGGAAAGAGATCAACGGATGGACTAATGAACATCGAACGTCCAACATCGAATGTTGAATGGGAAAAGATGAAGAAACAGACCTATGACCAGGAAGAAAGGTTGCTAATTATTGCAGGAGGCGGGATATCAGTATACTTCAACCTTCAACCTAAATGGCTAACATAGCGAGTATCAAAACGACTGAAAAGAAACAGAAATAGCCGTTGAATGTTCGGTATTGGATATTCGTTTTTCATTCGACGTTGGATGTTCGATGTTCGACGTTCATCTTTCAATACAACCTGTGAACGTTTATAAAACAACTTACGCTTATGCGTTTTGACCCTGTAGCCCGCGCAATCAGTCTGGATCTATCTGGTCCGTCTCTGAGCGACAACCGCAGTCACGAGTTACGTGTAAGAGCGGCCCTGGAGTCTATCCTGGGCCAGCCGCCTTTGTTTCCTTTAAATATCTGCAAAGTCCTGCCTGACATTCTCCCTTCCTCTGACTACAAGGTGCAAACATTGGTGCTGGATGGACCTTCCGGCTGGGAAGTCGCCCAGGTCAGCGCTGCGGGCGATCCTCTGCGGCCTTACGGACTGGCTGTGGACCTTGGAAGCACGACCGTGGTCTTTTACCTGGTGGACCTTGGTTCCGGCGAGGTCGTTTCGACTCTATCAAAAACCAACCCGCAAAGGGTCCACGGTGAGGATATCCTGGAAAGGATCCTCTTTGCAGGGCAAGGCAATGGCTTGGAGACACTGCAGTCTGAAGTTGTTGGCCTTTTTAACTCCTCTGTACAGGAAATTGTGGCAGGACAGGGCATGAGCCCGGAGGATATATCCTTCATTGCATTGGCCGGCAATACCACTATGTGCCACTTCTTTTTAGGTCTTGATCCAGGCCATATCTGCAGGGAACCATACATTCCCGTGGTTAACCGCTTTGATCTGATCCGGCCCGGGGAAATTGGAATAAACGTGCATCCTCAGGCCTGGCTCTATTGTTTTCCAAACGTGGGGAGTTACTTTGGCGGTGATCTTCTGGCAGGCATACTGGCCTCAGGCATGCACCTCAAGGAGGAAATCTCCATGCTCGTGGATGTCGGCACCAATGCAGAGGTAGTGCTGGGAAACAGGGACTGGCTCGTGGCCTGTGCAGGAGCGGCCGGCCCGGCACTTGAAGGAGGGATTCTCTCCTGTGGTATGAGAGCACAGCCAGGGGCCATAGACCGGGTGGACATAGACCGAAACAACTTGACTGTCATGTTTCACACCAAAGACGGCAAGGCCCCGGAAGGATTATGCGGTTCAGGAATAATAGATCTCCTGGCAGCCATGTTTGTTGCAGGACTGGTGGACCCAACCGGAAAGCTTATGGTGGATCGGGATAGCGCCAGGATGCAACAAGTAGGTGGGGAGTGGGTCTACGTTGTGGCAGGTCCTCATGAGACCGGCCATGGAGAGCCGGTCCATATCAGTCAGAGCGACATAAAAAACCTGATTCGTTCAAAGGGGGCCATGTACACCATACTGAACGTGGTAATCCAGAGCGTTGGGATCGGTTTTGAGGATATCGAGAGGTTTTATGTTGCAGGGGCCTTTGGCAATTACATAGATCCCAAAAAGGCCATAACAATTGGAATGCTGCCTGATGTGCCCCTTGAGCGCTTTAAGGGCCTGGAAAATGCCGCAGGTACCGGAGCCATTGAGGCCCTCACATGGAGAAATGCCAGAAAAGAGGTGGAGGAAATCTGCGATAAGATAACTTATCTTGAGATGAATGTGCGTGGAGATTTTATGAACCAGCTAACCGGTTCCCTCTTTCTTCCCCATACCGATCTTACCAGATTCCCCTCTGTGGCTGAGATGATGAAGATGTAATTATTCATTAGAGGCCTTCATGCAATCATCAAGCAGCAAAAGTCTTTCGCGCCAGATCCCGGTCTTGCCGGTCAGGTACACTTCCCTGCTTTGTTCATCAAAAAAACTCAAGTCTATTTTAAGCGCCGTTTCTACCAACGGGTCCTTCAGGTACTCGGCCCATTCGATGATTACTACGTTTTCTCCATCTAGATAGTCTTCAAGCCCGATCCCTGTGATGTCTGCATGGGGACCAAGCCTGTATAGGTCCACATGAATTAAAGGCAAGCGACCGTTCATATGTTCGTGGATTATTGTAAAGGAAGGGCTTGTCACCTCCTTTTCCTCTATTCCAAGGCCGGAGGCTATTGCCTTGGTCAGACTTGTTTTTCCTGCTCCCAAATCCCCTGACAAAAGGAAGAGGTTCCCTGGTCCAAGCACCATTGACAGGCATTTCCCCAGTACATTGGTGGCCTCTAAACCCTTAAGTGTGTACCGTAGCCTCACAGTATGAGCCTCCGCCTGATAAGCACAATGGCAACCCAGGCGCAGAAAACGGATAGAATTATTATGACCAGTGCGTGGATAGGCCAATCAGGCCCGATCCGACCGTAACAGAGCATTCGTGAAAGATTGACCGCATGGGTCAAGGGCAAGGCTAGTGAGATTTTCTGTATAACCGGATTCATGGCACTTATGGAGAAAAAGATGCCTGAGAACAGGAAAAGCGGCGTAATAAAGAGTGAAGTAAAATAATTGAAGAATTCGTAATCGCTGGCTAGGGCAGTCATTATGAGCCCCAGGGATGCAAACAGGATCCCTTCCAAAAAGAGCATGGGGATAAGGGCCAATATCCACGGAGAGGGAATCAGGCCAAAAAGCGGGAGGGTTGCAAGCATTATGAGCCCTGAAATGATGCCCTTGGTTGCCGCCCAGACAATCTCTCCCAGCGCAAGCTCCTCAACACTCACAGGAGTCATGAGGATGGCCTCGTAAGTCCGCTGTGTAGTAAGTCTGGTGTAGGAGCCATACATAGTTTCAAAAGAACCGCTGTACATGACTGCCGAAGCCACCAGGCCCGGACCTATGAATTGGAGATAGGTAACCCCCTCTATCTGCGGGATTTGCCTCCCAAGGCCGAAACCCATTGCCAACAGAAAGAGGAATGGCTGGCCCAGGTTTCCTATCAAGCTGGCCCGCACGTGCTTTCGCCATACCCTGGCATTTCTCAGCCATACCTTATAAAAAAGCAGCCACATCAGTTCTCTCTCAGAGTCCTTCCTGTCAGTTTTAAAAACAGATCTTCCAGATTTGCCGGTCGTTTGCTGACATGACGAAGGGTAATGGCCATGGTATCAAGCTCAGTGCATGGTTCACGGGCATATATGAAGAGCCTGTCTGCTACCCTCTCGATATCCACCTTGCAGGGACGGAGGGTTTCCTCCAGGGCGTCAAGCTTTTCCGGGCTGTCATCCACTTCAAACACTTCCGATCCTATCATATTTGCCACCATTTCTCCGGGATTCCCCTGTGCAACTATTTTCCCTTCATCCAGTATCAACACCCTGTTGGCCAGGCGGGACACCTCCTCCATATAATGGCTGGTAAGGAGCATAGTAGTACCCTGGGATCTCAGGTCCTCAAGCCGTTCCCATATCAGGTGTCTGGCCTGGGGATCAAGGCCTATAGTGGGCTCATCAAGGATTAGCAACTCCGGCGCATTTATCAGGGCCCTTGACAAGAGAAGACGCCTTCGCTGACCACCTGAAAGATGTTGAATGATCTCATTACTTCGATTTTTTAAGGCAAAAAAACCGAGAAGATCGTCCGCTCGCTTTCTGGCTACAGAGCGGTCTATTCCAAAATATGCAGCATAGACAAGAAGGTTTTCATATACAGTCAGATCCGGATCCAGGTTGTCTGCCTGGGGTGCCACACCTATCCTCAATTTTACTTGTTTCAGCCGTTCAGGGATGGATTCACCAAAGACGCTGATTTTACCTGAGGTGGACCGGACAAGGCCAAGAAGCATATATATGGTGGTAGTCTTTCCAGCCCCATTAGGGCCGAGCAGCCCCAGACACTCTCCGGGATATATACAGAGGTCGAGATCCTTAACCGCCACCCTGTCTCCGAACCGCTTTGTAAGATTCCGGATTTCTACAAGGGGAGGTTTGGCTGTCAATGTCATGGCGATTATTATACCTATATATCACGATACGTTTTCGTTATGCCTTTAGATTAAAGCAGATTATTAGCAGTGTATTTTACTTATCTGTCAATCTTCAAATAGGTCTCTGATTCAATCTCATTTTCTTTTATTATACGATGACTTCCAATGGTTTTATACATCTTCAAACCATCCAAAAACGGATAAATAACCCCATCAGTAATTATCTTACATTTTGCACCAGTATCTTTGTTTTTAGATGTAATATTGCTGAATTGCCACTCCCATAGCTCTTTAATCTCATCAATCAGGTCATCAAATTTTATAAACACGATATCATTGTTTTTCCCCGTTAAGCCTTTATTAACATTTTGAAAATCAACGTTAGCAATGATCCCTTGACCATTGTTAGATACATTAATCATATCTTTAATCATTTGCCGATCAACGGACACCATGCAAAAGCCTTTGTAAAAAACGTATGAAGGTTGAATGCCAAGGCCCGGCGGCAGAGCAATATTGTTTATTTCCACATTTTCAAATTTTTCTTTTTCCAGACCTATTCCTGTTTTTTGCACCGCTGACTCAAAAAGCTTTACTAAAGTTTCCTGGTTTTTCACCTCAAACAGAATCGTCAGCTTTGGGATCGGGATCGGGCCACCCATATCAACATCTGTGAGGATAATTCCGAACTGATTGCCAAGGGCTTGGAGTATCTCATCAAGTGAGCTTCCAAATTCCTTTTGAAATTCAGCTTCCTTAGATTCCCTGGCTTGATCATCTGGGAATATCTTTTCGGAAAAGATATTAAAAAGGGATTCAGTATCCATAG
>JAUWGF010000011.1:0-20509 GCA_030606515.1 Deltaproteobacteria bacterium
GTTTGGACATTTCATTGTAGCCAGGGGATGTGGCATCAGGGTCTTGAAGTTTTCACTGGGTTTCGGACCCAGAGTCTGTGGTGTAGTACGCGGAGCAACGGATTACTGCATTTCTCTGATTCCACTTGGCGGGTTTGTAAAGATGCTGGGCGAACAACCGAATGAGACAGTACCTCCGGAAGAAGTGTCCTGGTCTTTTTCACACAAACCGGTCTGGCAGAGGTTTTTCGTGGTAGTTGCAGGACCTGCTTTCAATTTCATTTTTGCCTGGCTTATTTTTTTGTTGATATTTTTGGCTTATGGGAAACCCATTATTTTGCCGGATATTAGCGAAGTTCAGACTGGTTCTCCTGCCGAGAAGGCGGGAGTAATGCCAGGAGATCGCATAATTGCTATAGACGGACGCAACATACATAAATGGGAAGAGGTGTCCGAGGAGATCAGGGCCAATGACGGGAGTACTATTGTCCTGACATTACAACGGGGCCAGACTACTGTATCGGTAGATATCATTCCAAAGATTTATAAGCTTAAAAACATATTCGGTGAAGAAGTTAAGGTGCCAATGATCGGTGTTTCAGCAGCAGGTGACTTTGAAATAGAGAAATTAAGTCCCTTAACTGCCATTGTGCAGGCATTTTCCCGCACCTGGGAACTCATAGTTCTCACGGGACAGGTTATTGTGAAACTATTTCAACGCGTAATTCCCCTTTCCACCTTGGGCGGGCCCATAATGATTGCCCAGATGGCCGGACAACAGGCTGAACTGGGCATTCTCAATCTCTTTTACTTCATGGCACTTCTCAGCGTAAATATAGGGTTTTTGAATTTGCTCCCCATACCTGTCCTGGACGGCGGTCATCTGGCCTTTCTGGCAGTAGAGGGCATCAGGGGGCGTCCCCTTACCATGCGACAGAAGGCAATCGCCCAGCAGATCGGGATTTTTTTTCTCATAGCCCTGATGCTGGTGATTTTTTACAATGACATCGCTCGACTTTTGGGATTTTCTCCTTCAGGATGAGGAATTGAGGAATTGAGTGATTTGGTGATTGGGTAGATTTGTGCTTACTTTGTCTATCGAGACATCTGACTATGTGGGAGGGGTGGCGTTGGTACGTGACGGTCAGCCCGTGGCCGAAGTGGGCCTTGCCAGCAAGGAGACCCAATCCCGAAGATTGATGGTCATTATTAAATGGTTGATGCAGAGGCTGGGATCTGACTGGTCTGACCTTGGTCTTCTTGCTGTAGGTCTGGGCCCGGGTAGTTTTACCGGACTTCGAATAGGTCTTTCCACTGCAAAGGGTCTGGCTTTTGCCTTAGGACTACCACTGATTGGTGTTCCGACCCTTGATGCCCTGGCGAGTCATGTTATCGCATGCAAGGGGGATCTTGTGTGTCCGGTACTGGACGCCAGGAAGTCTCAGGTTTACACAGCCCTCTACCGGATTAGAAGCTCCGGCGAGTTAGAGAAGATAAGTCCATATCAGGCCATTTTCCCGGAAGAGTTGGCAGCCTTCGTGCCTTATGGACAAAGGGTGTTATTGCTTGGAGGCGGCCTTTTGTTATATCAGGATATATTTGTACATGGATTGGGTGATCGGGCAGTTATAGTTCCCGGCCACATAGCCCATGTGAGGGCTGCATCAGTGGGTATACTGGCAGAGCTTAGGTGGCAAAAAGACAGAAGGCCTGATGATTTTAAGACATTAAAACCAATTTATGTCCGTCCATCTGAGGCAGAGGCAAAAAAACTGGTATTGCGCTTACAACCTTTGAACCCTGAACCTTGAACCGATCACTTTAGGTACTAAGGAGATCTCCATGTTAGGTAAAACATGTCCCCACTGCAAAGAAAGAGTTAAAAAAGATGCACTCGTATGCCGGTATTGTGGCAGAGAGCTTGAACCGAATAACGAGCGCGAACATAATTTATATTATCCCAATTGGATTTTTGCAGGCTTTGCAGGACTGGCTGCCGGTGCCGCACTAGCCCTGGTATTTGGTTACTGGAAGGAGCGGCGCAGATGGCAGGAGGACATAACAGATTATTCAGTGGGTGAGGAATTTGATAATGAAGAGTTCTGAATCCTGTATGCAGCGGGATCTAAGGACCCGTAAAGGAATAAGTCATTTACGGGTCCTAAGACTTAATCTTTTTGTAGCCACGCCGTTTTCCGGCTAGTTCACATTTGCGTCTGCAATTGTTACATATAGCAGGCTGAGTCGGCCTATTGGGGGCCTTCAAACATCTCATTTTAATCTCCTTAATTACAAATTGTCTTATTAAACAATAAGCACTATTTTTTACGAAGCAATATTTGTGCCGTGAAAAGGTTCAGGGTTCACCGTTCAGGGTTTAGAGGCTCAGAGTTCAAAGGTTCAGGGTTCACCGAAAATCCGACTTTTATTCGTGAGTTTTGAATAGAGAAGGCATATTTGCTGTAAAGTAAGTATCTAAAGTGTAAAGACAATACGCACTTTTTTTTAACTTTAGGCACTTCTAACTTTCATAAACAGGGTTGCCAAGCTCAAAACTGAAAGCTCAAAGCGCGAGGTTAGTGAAGGTTAACAAAAGAAAAGCAACCCTGAACCTCTGAACCTCTGAACGGTTAAAAAAATTGTTGGTTAGGTGAAGGAGGGAGCTGAGAAATCCAGTAGTGTCAAAATTTTGACATAAATGGTGTTAAAAAACCAAATTGAGGTGTGATTCAGACAGGCAATGTATGTACTGTTGCTGGGCTGATAGATTTTTCCCCCTTAGATTTTATCATTGATCGCACAGCCTCGACTACTGATGGGACATCAAGACCCACATGCTTTATCAGAATTTTCTGGCTTCCATGTTTCACAAACCTGTCAGGAAGCCCAAGACGACAAACCCTGACAGAAGCTATGCCATTGTCAGAAAGACATTCCAGAACTGCTGATCCGAATCCGCCCGGCAAGGAGTTTTCTTCAATTGTAAGTATATGCCCTGTCCTGCGGGCCACTTCTGTTATCAGTTCCTGGTCCAGGGGTTTGGCAAAGCGGGCATTTACCACTGAAGCCTTTATCCCATGCTGGGCCAGATCTTTTGCCGCAATCCTTGCAGTGAGAACGTGGTGCCCTATGGCAATTATCCCCACATCAGGTCCTTCCAGCTCAATCTCTCCTTTGCCGATAGGGATCTCTCTGAATTGCCAATCAAGGCTTACACCTACACCCGATCCCCTTGGATACCGAATAGCCACGGGTCCATGTTGTTTCAATGCGGTGTAGAGCATGTGCTGGAGTTCATTTTCGTCCTTGGGGGCCATTACAACGAGGTTTGGAATGGCCCTCAGAAAGGAGAGATCAAAGGCGCCGTGATGGGTAGGTCCGTCTTCGCCTACCAAGCCTCCCCTGTCAATTGCGAAAACCACAGGCTGATTGGTCAGACAGACATCATGGATGATCTGATCATAGGCCCTTTGGAGGAAGGTAGAGTAGATTGCCACCACTGGTCGAAGCCCTTCCAGTGCCAGGCCTGCTGCAAAGGTCACGGCATGCTGTTCTGCAATTCCCACATCAAAGAATCTATTCGGAATTTCTTTCTCAAAGGCGCTGAGTCCGGTGCCGGCAGGCATGGCTGCTGTGATTGCCACGATCCTTGGGTCTTCCTTGGCAAGGCGCACAAGTGTCTGGCTGAAGATATTTGTATAGGAAGGCGGTTTGGGTTTTGATGAAGGCTTTGGCTTTCCGGTTGAGATCTCAAAGGGGCTAACGCCATGGAAGAGGTCAGGACGACGTTCTGCCGGGGGATAACCCTTACCTTTTTTAGTAAGCACATGGACCAGCACTGGTCCGGGTATAGTGCGCACGTTCCTAAGTGTTTCAATCAGGGATTCCAGGTGGTGGCCCGGCAACGGACCCAAGTACTCAAATTGCAAGGACTCAAAGAGCATTCCGGGAGTTAATAGTGCTTTTAAGGAATCCTCACTACGCTTCAGCACTGCCCATATGTTTTCACCAACGCCCGAGCGCTTGAGAAAGGATTCAAGTTCCTTCTTAAGTCGGGCTGCCGGGCGGCTTGTCAGCTTTCTGCTCAGAAAAGATGATAATGCCCCGACGTTTGGGGAGATGGACATTTCATTGTCGTTTAATATAACGATAAGGTTTTTTCTAAGGTGGCCGGCATTGTTCAGTGCTTCAAAGGCAAGGCCGGCACTCATGGAGCCATCTCCAATTACTGCCACTACCTTGGCGTCCTTACCCTTCAGGTCCAGGGCGGTAGCCATTCCAAGAGAAGCTGAAATAGACGTGCTGCTGTGGCCGGTATCAAGGGCGTCGTAAGGGCTTTCACTGCGCTTGGGAAAGCCGCTTATTCCATTATCCTGACGTAATGTATGGAAATTATCCACTCTTCCGGTAAGCAGTTTGTGCGCATAGGCCTGATGCCCTACATCCCAGATTATTCGGTCTTTCGGGGCATCGAAGACATAGTGCAGGGCTATAGTCAATTCTACTACACCAAGGCTGGGGGCCAGGTGTCCCCCGGTTTCAGCTACGGTTTCTACGATCTTGCGGCGGATTTCAGAAGCAAGCTGGATAAGTTCCTTGGGCTTAAGGCTTTTTATGTCCTGGGGACCTGTTACAGATTTAAGTAGACCTGACATCGAATCTATGCTCCTTATTATCTATCTCTTTCTACTACATATCGGGCTATTGCCCGTAAAGGCTCAGCGCTATCATCAAAGAGTTCCAATTCGGAGAGGGCTTGTTTAAGAAGTTCTTGAGCCCTTCTTCTGGTCTCCTTAAGTCCAAAAAGAGCTGGATACGTGGCCTTTTGATTGCGATCATCCGAGCCTACCGGCTTTCCGAGAATCTCCTGGTCTCCTTCCACATCCAGAAGATCGTCTTTAATCTGAAAGGCGAGTCCCAGAGATTCGCCATATTTTTTCAGATGGTATAGTTCCTTATCGTTTCCCTTACCCAGTAATGCCCCGATCTCCACAGACGCCCCTATCAGTGCTCCTGTTTTGTGGCTGTGTATGAATGAAAGGGTTTCCGCATCCACCGGGCGTCCCTCCATTAATATATCCGCAGTTTGGCCTCCTACCATTCCGGAGACACCCGCAGCCTTCGCAAGAAGAAAAATAGCTTTACCAAGTAAGCTGGGAGGTATATTTTGTGTCAGCTCCGGCTTACAAATGAGTTCAAAGGCATAGGTGAGAAGGCCATCACCTGCAAGAATGGCAACGGCCTCACCATAGACCTTGTGGCAGGTGGGCCTTCCCCTCCTCAAATCATCATTGTCCATTGCAGGAAGATCATCGTGAATTAAGGAATAAGTGTGGATGCATTCAAGGGCACAGGCCGCGGGAAGAAGCGCCTTCTGGTCGCCACGTACTGCCTGGGCTCCGGCCAGAAGCAAAATCGGCCTGACCCTCTTCCCGCCGGACATCATACTGTATCTCATGGCCTCAAACACCGGACCTGAAGGGCCATGCGGCTTTGGAAGCCACTTGTCCAGGGCGGAGTTAATCAGGTCCTGTTGTTTTTTCAGATATGTGCTGAGGTCAGAGGTCTTCACTATCTCCTTCCCAGGCCTTTAACATAGGCTCATTGTTTTCGTCCCGTGAAAGCTGCTGTATTCGTTTTTCTGCATCATCCAAGCACTTGGCGCAGTATCTGGAGAGATTTATCCCATTTTCAAAGGTCTTCAGCGACTCCTCCAGCGGGAGATCATTTTCTTCCAGTTGTTTTACTAGCCTTTCAAGTTCTTTAAGGGCTTTCTCAAAGTTCAGCTTCTTATTCATATCTTTCCTCAAGCTTGATCAACATGTCACTACATGTTACCTCATGCTTCATGAAAGTGCGAGAGTCCATAACAGATTCTTCGACCACCATAGTTAATAAACCGTGGTCAGGGATGCATGCAGTATTGTTCCGCCTTGTTGAACTATGGCTGGCCTCTTGCAGGTTCACTATCGTTGAACCGGATGCCATAAGGCCTCTGTTTGAGCCTGGCCATCCCGCCATAGCAACCTTGTGGCATGCAAGCTTGATATATTCCCTTTTTTGTTTCAGACATCACCCTGGAGTCATCATGGTGAGTGGCAGTTCCGACGGGGAATGGCTGGCAAGGTCCTTAAATAGTTGGGGGCAGATTCCAGTACGTGGCTCCAGACATAAAGGAGGACTTCTAGCTATCAAAGAGATGGCCGGGATAATGCGGCAGCAGGGGTGTAATGCCGGCATAGTGGCCGATGGCTCACAAGGGCCGGCACGGATAGCCCAGAAAGGCGCGGTTGTTCTGGCCAGGGAGACAGGGGCCCCTATGGTGCCGACTGGTCTTGCTGCCAAGCCGGCCTTTAGATTTAAAAGTTGGGACCGTACGATCCTTCCATTTCCCGGGAGCAAAGTGGTCATCGTATGCGGACAGCCAATTTCAGTACCGCCAGACGCAAGGGGAATACGGATAGAGGAATTCCGAAGAAATCTTGAAGATAGCCTGAATGAATCAACCCGTATTGCCGAGGAGATTATAGGCTAAAGGTGAATCATGGATTTACATTTTAATTCCTTACATTTTAACTGGCTCGATATTCTCCTGGGGGGAATGCTTGTTATTTTCGTTTGCCGCAGTCTTTGGACAGGTTTTAGCAGGTCATTAGCTTCCCTTCTTGGGGTAATATTGGGGTTTTGGATAGCTATTCACCGTTTTCCATCCATATCACTAAGGCTTTCATCATGGATACAGGATGAGATGTGGCGTTCTCTAGTTTCATTTCTATTAATATTTCTTTTGGTATATCTTGTTTTTTTTATTGCCGGCATCATGGTTCAAAAGATGTTCAAGGCCCTCAGATTAGGTTGGATTGACAGGCTTCTGGGGGCTGTTGTGGGCCTTGCCAAGGGCCTGGTATTGGCAGGAATCATTATATTTATGTTGACCATTTTTTTACCATCCAATAGTCCTTTGCTCAGGGAGTCATGTCTTTATCCGGCTTTGAGCCGAGTGGCACAGCAAATGGGATCGATTGTTCCCGGCCACCTTAAAGGTCGCTTTATGTGGAAGTGGAGAAAGTTCTACTCAGGCCCGGATAAGGGGCAGGGACAAGAGATTTAAGGCATTAGTGTTCAATCCAATAGTTTGGTGACTCTTTGGTTATTATAACGTCATGGACGTGGCTTTCTTTTAGACCTGCAGGAGTTATGCGCACAAAGCGGGCATTTTGCATGAGTTCCTCTATGGTTTTGCAGCCAATATACCCCATGCCGGCCTTCAACCCTCCGACGAGCTGGTAAATAGTGGCGGAAATCGGACCTCTATATGGTACCCTGCCTTCAATTCCCTCCGGGACCAGCTTTGCCTCTGTTCTGACACTTTCCTGGAAATATCGGTCCTTGCTACCATCTTTCATGGCCCCTAGCGAGCCCATACCGCGATATACCTTGTATTGCCGGCCCTGGTAAAGCTCCAACTCTCCCGGACTTTCATCCGTGCCGGCGAGCAGACTTCCTATCATGATGCAATGGGCACCGGCCCCTATGGCCTTTGTCAAGTCCCCGGAAAATTTTATACCTCCGTCAGCTATGACTGTTTTCCCATTTTTTTGTGCCACGGCAGCACAGTTGTGGATAGCAGTCAGCTGTGGTACGCCTATACCTGCAATAACCCTGGTAGTGCAGATAGAGCCCGGTCCTACCCCGACCTTTACGGCGTCAGAACCGGCCTTAAACAGAGCCTCAGCAGCCTCTGCGGTGGCAATATTTCCTGCAATTACCTGGACATTGTGAAAGGTCTTTTTGATTTCAGATACCGCATTGATCACGTTTTTGGAGTGTCCGTGGGCCGAGTCTATGACCACCACATCCGCACCGGCCTTAATTAAGGCCTCCACATGTGCCAGACAGTTTTCACCCACACCCACTGAAGCCCCAACTCTTAGGCGACCAATGTCATCCTTGCAGGACATGGGATATTTCTTGATCTTTTCTATGTCCTTGATCGTGATTAGGCCCTTGAGATTTCCCTCGTCGTCCACTACCAGGAGTTTTTCAATACGGTGTTTGTGTAAGATGGCCTTTGATTCTTCAAGGGTGATCCCGACAGGGGCTGTAACCAGGTTTTCACTTGTCATCACCTCGCTGACTTTGAGATCCCAGTTGGTTTCGAATCGCAGATCCCGGTTTGTGACAATACCCTTCAGTTTTTTTTCTTCCAATACCGGCACGCCTGATATTCTATACTCGCGCATTATCTGTTGTACATCCCAGATACGCTGATCCGGGGTGACTGTCACAGGGTCCACGATCATGCCGCTTTCAGACTTTTTGACCCTCTCAATCTCCCTTGCTTGGGCCTCAACAGGCATATTCTTATGGATGATTCCAATACCACCCTCTCTGGCCATGCCAATGGCAGCTTGGGCCTCAGTGACCGTGTCCATGGCTGCGCTCATTATGGGGATATTAAGACGGATTTCAGGTGTGAGCTGAGTGGAAATATCCACCTCTGTCGGCAGAACGCTGGAAAAAGTCGGTATCAACAGCAGGTCATCAAAGGTATAAGCCCCTGGTATTGGGTGGTTCAGCATGGTTATCAGACTCCTTATCAATTAAACCTGTTAAAAGGCCAAGTAAAAGACCCCCATCGCTAACAGTCAACTCTTTGAATTCAGTTATATGTAATATTTCTCGAAATATTGCTATTCCTGCTAAAATAATATCTGCTCGTTTGGATTCAAGCCCAAATATACTCCTTCTTGCATGAATTTTCATGCCTGTTAGAAAGTTCCATAATTTATCAAGCTCTTGAGACACGAGGGCATATCCTCTTATCCGTCGAGGGTCATACTTTTCCATGCCTAGTGCCATGGCCGCCAATGTAGTAGCAGTTCCACCAACTCCTATCACAGCTTTGGGGGATTGGGGAAGTTTAGCAGATAAGTCCGATAACTTTTGCCTGATATGAAATCTGAGTTTTTCAAGCTCTTTGGGAAGCGGGGGATCTGTCCTGATAAACTCCTCCGTAAGATTCACAGCCCCAATATTAAGGCTCCAATTAAATAATATGTTGCTGTTCGCAGCCAATACAACTTCACTACTTCCTCCACCAACATCCACAACCAAAAAGGGGGCGCTTATGGCAGGTAATGTGGTACGTACGCCCATGACCGATATAAAGGCTTCCTCGTCTCCTGATAATATCTTTATATTAAATCCTTCTGCCTCTGCCAGGTCCAAGAACTCTCCGGCATTTGCAGCGTTTCTCAGGGCAGCCGTGCCACAGACTATTTCATCAGAGACTCTGAATTTATCAAGGACATTGCGGAAATTTCGAAGCGTTTCAACTCCCCTTATTATGGCATTTTCAGTCAGTCTTCCATTAGCGGCAAGACCTTGGCCCAACCTCACATTTTTAAGTTCGGATGCAAGGACTTGGGGTCTATTATCCACAATGCGGGCCACAGCCAGCCTGAAGGTCTGAGAGCCAAGATCAATGGCAGCTATTGTCTTTTTACGAAAATTTGCATCCATATATGCGAACATCACGACATAAAAAATAAGTATTTGAATATATGGAGTATTCGCTTCTCATACATTTCTGAAAATATAACATATTGTTATTATTGATATTAATAATTTTAAAATTATTTTGTTTATAAAAACATTTCTGTTATCATTACTGTCATGATAGTAATGAAATCAAAAAATCGGTTGGTTGCAAATATTAAAAGAGGCAGATCTCCATGGAAGAATCATAGTAAACATATATTTTGATTTGAATGCCCGCTAGTCTCCAGAGAGAATTTTCCAGGATTTGCCGAAAGCTGAAATTGGTCCTGGAAGTTTTTGCAGATGGAATCCCTGAATACATAGAAACTCTGGCTTTTTTCGAGATCACCAAAGAGCAATCAAAAAATGAAAAAACTTGGATGGATCACCAGTTACTGCATTCTGATGATTGGATTGGTATCGCCCCTCCTGGGACAGCCTCTTCAGTCAAAAACTGTGGATGTAATTGAAAAATTAAATGCTGCTCTCGTTGAATCCATGAAAAAGGGAGATGAGCTTGGTTTTTCTGGGCGCTACAGGCTTTTGGAGCCTGTCATAAAGAACAGCTTTGATTTCCCGTATATAGTCAGAAAAGTTACTGGGAAATACTGGAAGGATATGGACGAAAACCAGCGAAAAATGCTCTTGAATAATTATACTGTCTGGACCGTGGCCAAATATGCCCAACGTTTTCACCAATACAAGGGACAAAAGTTCGAAGTGGTTTCGGAGTCTGAATTCCGACCACAGGTCATGAGCGTTAGGAGTAACCTGGTAAAAGCGAATAAGGAAATAATAGAATTCAAGTATTTTCTGCTGGAAAATAAAGGAAGCTGGCGTATTGTTGATATTCAGGTCTCCGGTGTCAGCCAATTGGCCATAAATCGTACACAATTCAAGCGAGTGCTGAAAGATAAGGGATTCGACGGATTAAATGCAGGCTTAAAGGAAAAAGTAAAAGAGCTTTCCGCAATCGAAAAAAGCTGATGGGGAACCCTATGAAAGGTCCTGTTGTTTGTATGGGTTATATATTTTCAAGAAAGCAGGGAGAACCAGGAGGGTGGATACGATCATGAAACTGATGCAGATGGTAAGCAGCTTGCCCATGCTGGCGGTCCCAGCGTGATGCATAAAAGATAGTGTGCCGAAGCTGATAATGGTTGTAAAAGCACTGAATAACACGGCACGGGACGTACTGGTCTCCAGGATATGCGTGTCTGGTTCAAGGTTGTCCCTTGTCCTGTTGACGATATGAATGCTGAAATCCACTCCGATTCCTAGTAAGAGTGGAACAACAATAATGTTGGCGAAGTTGAAAGGAATGTTGAGCAACACCGCCGCGGCCATTGTATAGAGCAGCCCCAGTAAGACAGGAAACATAACAAGTATTACCTCAACCCACCTTTTAAATACAATCCTCAAAAATAATGCAATTAACACGAAGGCGAGTATGGTTGCGGTTCTGAATGCGGAGGAGATTGTCCTGCCGGATTCTAAGATGGTGACAGGTTTATCGGTGGCATCAGGTGCTATTGTCCGTACCGCCGTCACAAAATTTTTCAGATTACGGATATCGGTTATGTCATTTCGTGGGAACACCTGGACCCGGTAAAGACCGTCATCAGAGATGTAGCGACTGGTTAAATCTTCAGGTAAGTCTGTAAGTTCAATTGTTTCTGCCTGCATTAAGTCGTTAAAATTTTCAAGAAGAATCTCAAGATTGGACAAGAGGCCTGTTTCAAGGGCCCCGAACAGGTTTTTTTCTCTCCCGGTATCTATCAGGAGCTTGTTGATGCCTTGAATATTTTCGGCAAGACGAGTGATTGCCGAAATGTAGTTTTTGTCGTCTGTTACATCTGAGTTAATCTTCTCTTCCAGGACACGGTACAAATCTTCGAGAGACTTCTTGTTTTGTTGAGGGGTGTATGAACCGCCTTGCTTCATCTTCGGTGCAGGGGGCATGATGAGTGCCATGTCGTTAATCAGGTCCAGTTTTTCGGTCTGGTTTTTCGGAATGAAATCATCAAGGGTGACCGCCGCTTCAACTTCGTTCAGCTTTCTGAGCCGTTTCGCAAGGTCCCGGGCCTCCTGCCTGTCAGATGCCATAACTGATATTGTCCACAGAGTGCTTTTGTCAGCCTTAAGAAGGCTGCGTGCGGTGACAACTGAATCTGTTGTCGGATCCGAAAGGTTAAGTGGGTTTGCGTCAAAAGAGATTCTGGGCATAATCGTAGCAGCGGCTATTCCGGAAGCAATTGCTCCCACAACAATCGGCATGGCATAACCGTCAAGGAGTTTCGAAATATGCCTGCCCACGGAAAGAGCCAGATGGTTACTTTTTTGTGGGGGCATCAGATTCATCAGGGCGGGCAATACGGTAATGTTTGCCAGCAGATTGAGGAACATTCCGGTTCCGGCAATGAGGCCCAATTCTGAAGCGCCCACATATGCTGTAGGCACAAAGGCGTAAAATCCGATGGCTGTAGATATTGAACATAGTATGAGGGCATTGCTTACGCTCCGGACCCCTTCCAAGATGGCCTCAGGATTTGTCAATCCTGAAGATCGCAGTTCTTTATAGCGTAAACAGATCTGAAAGCTGTAATCAATTCCGAGGCCTATAAAGAGAACCACAAAGGTGATTGATATCAAATTGAGACTTCCGATAAAAAGGACGGCAAACCCTACCGTCCAGACAAGGCCTGTGAGTAAAGTGAAAAGACTGGCAAACACAAGGCGGGCCGAACCGAGTCCCACATAGAGGATGATGCCGACCAAAACAAGGGAAACCAGGCCCGCGATTCCGATGTCCTTCCGAACACTGAGCAAATTCTCATAATTGATGGCAAGTTTTCCGGTTATATTGATTGTTATGCCGTTTTCTTCGTTAATATGAAGCTCATTGGCAACACTTCGAATTCTTTTGATTGCCTTTTTGGCAGGTTGTGCCACACGGTAATCCAAAAAGGGCTGCGCAATAATGAATTGATAACCGGACGGGGTGTTTGTTTCCTGGTCAAGCATGAGTTCCTGCCAGGACATGCGGTGATTCGTTCCCTGCAGCACTTTCTCGAAGGTGCTGCTTAAGCGGTCAAATAAAAATATCAGGCGTTGGTTGTCCTTGATATATTCATCATGTTCGCCAACCACCTTTTCGATTAATGAAAAGAGACCTGGCAGAGAGAAATCCTGTGATACCAGGGCAATAAAAGGCTGGACTTCGGATAGTCGGTCGGTCAGGTCCTCGAGCTTTTCCGGGCTCATATACATCAGTCCGTTCTTATGGAAAAAAGGGCCTCCACCCGGAGTATAGACTGATTTGAAAATGCTGCTGTCGTTGCGTAAATTCAGTGCCAGCAGGTCCCGTGCCTGCCTGGCCTGTTCGGGGGTGTCGGCTTCTATCACGACCACGATGGAGTCACGTAAGACAGGAAAGGCCTTGTGAAACGTTTTTCCGACCTTACGGAAACGCAGCTCATCGGAGATCATTTCTGTGAGGTCGGTGTTTATCTTGAAATGCTTGACTGTAAGAGATGCCAGAACACCGGTCAGGCATATTGCCGCTGCCAACACTACAATTGAATGCTTCAGCACTCCACGTATCCACCATTCCGGCAGACAGAGTCTGTAATTTCTCAAGTATCTGAACATTTATCACATCACTTGCCGGTAGATTGAGGGCTTGCCTGACGTCCCTCAACGACAAACCACCAGATCAATCCAGGAACTCCAACGACAATTTCACGAAAACGTTTGGCAAGCGCCAGGGCAAAAGCTTCTTCAGGACTAAGGCCTATCATAACACCGATAAAAAGGATTCCGCCGTCTTGAACACCCAGGCCGCCCGGAATGGCAAAGGCGGCGCTCCGGAATGCCGTGCTCAGACTTTCCAGAACCAGGGCCTCTTGTATGGTGACAGGGGAGCCCACGAAATAGAAAAACAGCCAGATTTCACCTGATTTTGCGATCCATCCTGCAAGTCGCCAGAATCCGCAGGAAACGAGTTTATTTTTTCGACTATAGGCGTCTGAAATATGTTGATCCAGGTTACGAGCACTTCCTATGAGGTCCGTTGTTTTCCAGCTTCTTAAAAGCAGATTAACACTCTTGACACCAATGGCGAAGAGACCTGCCCTCTGGACTAAAATGAAACCTGAAAGCGCCACTAATCCTGCAACAATCCCCATAACAATCCATGAATGAATGTTTTCCTTCTGTGATTCTTGTATCAGAAGAATCAGACCGGTTACAGTAAACAGGATTTGGGTGGCAAGCCCGATTGTAAAATCCACAACCACAGTAGCACCTGCCTTGGCTCTGTCCACGCTGTTTTTTCCTATTAACTTGGCACGCAGAAAATGTCCGCCTATTTGTGCCACTGGCAACAGTGTATTGAAGGCCTCGCTGATCCACCTGGCTAAAACGAGATTCGAGAATCGCGGAATCATCTCCTTTTCAAAAAGCTTCAACCAGCCGAATGCATCTATTGTGATGGGTATGATACGGTAGCCGGCTATCCAGAAGAGCTTCCATTTGACAATTGATAGGACGGCGAAAATATCTGTGATGTCTTCGCGGATGAATAACCATATAAAAAGAGTGAAGCCTATGAAAGAAAAAAGCAGGGTGATTAAACGACTTTTGGACATCTTTTAAAATTTCGGTCCGTTTGCTGAAAATACAAAGGGTTTATCTTTTTTATAATCGTTGTGTGGAGATTTTCCACCATCAATCCTTGACAATTTTGCAGGCTTTGGCCATATTCAACAAAACTTGAGTACAAATAGACGATTCTATCTCACCTGCCCTTGCCATTGGGCACTTTCCATGGATCTTACAATTTACTCACATGTATTTTCATTACCCCACTCTGTTTAAGATATTACGCCTGTCATTCTCAAGGCAACACTTTTCACTACGGCATGCGTGTCTTACGTTCGTTTTTCTTATTCCATTTCTGATCCTGCGTACATTTGTGTGGTTAATACGCCTTCTTGACCACATATTTTTTCCCGGTTTTCGAAAACAATCCTTGCGAACACCGGTTTATATCATTGGCAATCCCCGCAGCGGAACCACTTTTACCCATCGTCTAATGGCATTGGACCGGCAGTTTTCTTACCTGAAGCTCTATCAGACGATTTTTCCTTCTGTGATCTGTTATAAGTTCTTTGGAGCGGCAGGTAAAATCGATCGGATGTTTGGCAGTCCTGCAGCAAAATTACTGAACGGAGTCAGCAGGAAGGGATTCAAGGGGTGGGAAACCATTCATCAAACCGGGCCTGAAAAGGCTGAGTCCGATGAGATGTTTTTCGTTTATGCCATGCTCAGTCCCTTGTTGGGCCTTCTGTTTCCGTATTTAAAAGACTTGGATGAGGCAACCTTTGTTGATCTTATGCCGCACAAAGAGCGGCAAAAACTAATGTCATACTACAGGGGCTGTCTGCAACGACACATGTATGCCACCGGACCGGACAAAATACTTCTCCAGAAAGTCGCTCTTATTGCCGGACGTCTACAGTCCATTTACGAACTGCTGCCGGACATTCGTATTGTGCATTTAGTCAGGCACCCCTACGAATCCATACCGTCTCTGGTCAGCATGTTTGATGCGGCATGGAAGGCGCTGGATCCTCAGGCCAGAAAGGATGCACGGGCCAACCGGGAACTGGCTGATTTAATCTGCCGGTATTATTCATATCTGTATGAATTTAAAAAAAATCTCCCCGAAAATCAGTTTATCGAAGTACATTACGAAGATCTGGTTTCTGATCCCCACAGGACAATATGCGGGATCTATCGAGCACTTGGCATGGAATTAAGCCATGGATACAAGGAGATCCTTGAAAAAGAGACCTCGAAAGCCAGGCGATACAAGAGCAGGCACCATTATTCCCTTGAGTCATTCGGCCTGAATAAAGACACCATATACCGAAACCTCAAAACCATTTTTGAGGTCTATGGTTTCAAGCCATAGGTAGTGTTTTCAGCCGTTTTTTCTTTTCTTCGGATTCCAGAAATTTATTGTGCCAGTTCACGGCATCCCTGATGGTTTCATCCAGCGGGCGTGGTTGGTGTCCCAACGTTTTCCACGTCCAGGTGCTATTAAATTCGAGTGAACGCTTGCATAGCTTAACTCCGGTAATTGAACTTTTCGGCTTTTTGCCCGTTACGATGCCTAAATAATGTTCCATATAGCTCCAGGCCAATGCTACCGGATACGGGATTTTAATTTTGGGGCATGTCACGCCGCTTGTCCTGCTCAGATGTTGGAAAAATTCGTAGAGGGTGAGGTTATAGGCGGACAGTATATATCTGCACCCCGGCCGGCCGTGTTCTGCAGCGAGGCGGTGCCCTGTGGCCACGTCCCGTACATCAACGAAATTGAGCACACAATTGATGTAACCTGGAATTTTCCCCTGGAGGAAATCCGATATCATTTGCCCTGGGGGGGTTAAATTTCTGTCTCCAGGACCTATAGGCAGTGTAGGGCATACCGCAACTGCTGGAAGCCCATCTTTTGCAGCCCTGAAAACGGCCTGCTCAGCCAGCAATTTTGAGCGGCAATATGGACCAATCATGTCTTCCATGCGCGGCTGAATATCTTCCGTGATTGGTTCGTTTCCGGAGGGGGTGGCAAGAATTGACTCGGTACTGGTAAAAATAAGCCGTTTTATGCCTGCCTGCCTGGCTGTCTTGAGTACGTTAATAGTTCCTTCGCGGTTGGTACGGTCAAAGAACTTGGGATCTCTGCTCCATAGCTGAGGAGTGCCACCCAGATGATAGACTGTACTGCAACCGTCCATGGCAGAAGATAGCTGACTGAGGTTTAAGATGTCCCCGCGTACCGCTTCAACAGGCTGATACGTTTCGTCTTCAGGAAACGGATTCAGGTCGTATACCCTTACCCTTTCTCCCTGTTGAACTAGTTCCCTGACAAGGTGACTACCTATAAAACCGCTTCCCCCGATTACAAGATTCATTGAATTCTTTGGCATCCTTCACGACAGGTCAAGAGTAGTTTACATTTTTCAACATTATAACTACCTACATTTCTTTATTAATTCCGCCCGATGCTGGGTATAGGCATCCCTGAAGAAAATATATGGGTCAAAGGCATCCCTCTTGAGGTCGTCATATTCTTCCGGATTGATTGAAACGTAATTGACAATATCTACCGAAAATATAATGAGCTTGACCCGAAAGGTAATGAAATAGTTCTGAGGCAATGTAAAATACCCGGCAAAGGTCCCGATTCCGTCCCTTGCGCTGGATGGGCCAATCAACGGGAGGACCAAGTAAAATCCATGGCCTATGCCATAATGTCCCATGGTTTGGCCAAAGTCAGTTTTTTTTGTTCTTATGTCCCACCAGTCCCTTGCAGGATCGAAGAGACCGCCTAATCCTAAGGTAGTGTTTATAGCAAGGCGGGTAATTTCGGTTCCTCCATCCTTAAAGCGTCCCTGCAGCAGACAGTTGGCGAAGCTAATCGGTGCCTTGCTGTTATTCATTGCACGTCCAAGGGCCACTCTCAGGTCCTTGGGAAGAACAAATGAAAAAACCTTGGACACAGGTTTAAGAAAATAATAATATAATTTGTCGTTTATCTGAAACATTACACGGTTAAAGGGTTCTAACGGATCGGCAATAAGCTCGATTTCTTCTTCAAAAAAGAGAGCTTCCTCCCAATCTTCGTCAAACCTTTCGCTGTTCTTCTCTTCGACGACTTCAGGATAGGATTTTTGAAATGCTGAGCCAGGTTCAACCAGAGGAACCTGGAGCGGCGATATCTGGTCTGCATGTACACAGACCGTTTGAATGAAAAGCAATATGCATATAGGAAATATATAAATGATTTTTATCCAACCATCCTCTCTCTGCAGATATCTGTAACTCCGACCTAAGCCATTGACTTATTCAGTTGTGAGGCACGGGAACATAAGCTCCATGCCTAACTGATGCTGACAAGAAATTGCCTTTAGCGATCTGGGGGAATGGCCTTTCCGAATAGCCTTATTTAATTCATATTTTATCACGATTTTAAACCATCAGTCAACGATTTGGTGTAAATATCCGGATATTTCATATTTCAAGCCGCCGTTGAGAACCCGGTTTCGCTATAGGCCCTGCAGGCCTTTGACCAGAAAGACCGCATGGCTGATAAAGCAAAAAAGCGTCTGTTTATCGGGCTGGTCATGGGTACCAACGGCCTACTGGTGGAAAAGCGATTCCATGAGTTTTCCCCCACTCTCTATCTCATATTCAATGTCCATCTGGATGGTCTGGATAAGCATCACGATCATGCAGTCTGCCACTCAAAATCCAATATCTAACCGCACAGATCCAACTTTTTCCACTGGAGCTTATGCAAATGATTCTATTGTCCGTAAAGTCTAATGAAGTGTTCGGCAGAATTATCAAAAAAAAGAAATTCCAGATTATATTTAAACTAAGCTATTAGCCTTTAGCGGTTAGCTATTAGCTTAATGATTACGGAATATTTTTGCTATTACAAACTCAGGTATTAGCGGTTAGCGGTTAATTTGCTGCTGTTTCCCAAATAGGTTACTAACACCTAAAAGCTAAATGCTAATAGCTGTTCATCACGGATTACCACACTAATCCGTGATGAACCATTTTTCAAAGCTAAACGCTAATGGCTAGCAGCAAATTGCCCAACATAGATAAGACATTAGGCCTCGTCTTGTATCCATCTCCCCTTCAAAGGCACATCACCAAAGCGGATGGAAATAATCAAGCGGCCCTGTCACCCTCAAGCGGTTTCTGTCATAAGGCCTTTTGGCAGTAGCAACTATCTGGACCGCCTTTTCGGGGTTGAGCCGCTCAGCGTAATACCGAAGAGGACGGGAGATGTTTTTATCGGAGTACTTCACCTCTATGAGTTGCTCCGCCATTCCCTCCTTTACAATCGCAAAGTCTACCTCTCTCCCTTCCTTGTCCCGGATATAGCGCAGTTCGTATCTGTACCCTTGGCTGTCCTCCAGGAAGTGGATGCGTTTCAAGAGAGAGGCTGCCACCATGTTCTCAAATCGTGCCCCATCGTCCCCTATCACATCCCCGGTATCAAAGAAGTACACCTTGGGCGGTTTCAACACGGCCCTTGGAATGGACTTTGTATAGGGTCTTACAACGAAAACCAGATACATCCTTTCCAGGATCTCGAGCCATGCCTTTACGGTCTTCGGGGAGACCTGAATCTCGTTTGCGATATTAGACATCACGATTGGGTTTCCAACCCTGTATCTCAAAAGGTCCAGAAAGAGGCTCAGGGCCTGGATGTTCCGTACCGGCTCAAGATCCCTTATGTCTTCACGGATCACCCGGTCAAAACGCTCTCTTCGCCACCTCCTGGCTGCCCTCTCATCCCCGTCTAAAAAGGGTTCCGGAAAGCCGCCAACAGTCATGAGGCGTTTAAATGCCTCTGAACGTGTGATGCCGGCAGGCAGTTCGTCAAGTGTAAAGGGATGTAAACGCCAGTAGTGGTAACGGCCCATAAGGGAATCTCCGCCCCGTCTGTAAATATCCAGCCTGGCTAACCCTGTGACAAGGATGCATTGACTGGAGCCAAGGACGTCGTAAACCCCCTTTATCCACTGCTTCCACCTGTGGAACTTGTGAAGCTCATCGAACACGAGCAGTCTTGCGTCGGTGGTCCACCTCTTCCGGAGTATGTCCTGGCGATCTTCATCAAAATCCCAGTTGAAATACCGTCCTGAGGGAAAGTGGTCTTCAAGGACCGCCTTAGCAAGGGTAGTCTTTCCTACTTGGCGCGGCCCACCTACAAAGACCATCTTTTTTTTGAGATCTTTCAGTATGTATGGATAGATGTACCTCATGCGGCTATTTTAAAACCTACTCCATTTTAGTCAAGGCTGTTTTGTAGTTTGGAGAAAAATAGACGACCGGGAGTTCCCTTCGGGAAATTCAACAGGGTGAACTTTCGCTACACAACCGCAGCATTTACCCTATCTCCAGAACTCTGGGCTTTGTTACGTTGTGCTAACTTACCCGAAGACCGGGCCTTATATGCTATTTCTGTCCCCCGGATCAAGTCCGGGGCAGGCTTGGCTCACAGCTTTGCACTCCGGCTTCCTTCAGACACCACCTCGCTATGATGTCCTCTTGAGACGCCATAGCTAGGCGAAGGCGCTTGCCTTCGGCTAGTACTTTCATTACTATCATCAAATGCTGGAACGGGGTTCACCATAAGTTCACGCCCATGCCGGGCGTACACCAGTTGATGCAGTGGACGCTCTGATTCGCGCCGCGCCACTGATCATGACGTTGGGCCTATGATGGGATAGGTGAAACAACATGGACATAAAAACAGGACTTGAAGATTGCAAGAAGATATTAAAAGAGCATTATGGCTCTCAATTTCGCGGTTTATTTTTATATGGTTCTATGGCACGAGGAGAGGCAGAAAAATCAAGTGATATTGACATACTTGTTCTATTATCTAAACCCTTTAGTTATTTTGATGAGTTGCGGAAAATTATTGAACTTCTTTATCCAATTCAACTCAAATCTGAACATCTTATATCGGCAAAACCGGTAGCTGAAGACGAGTTCGCTTCCGGGACAATTCATCTTTACCGCACAGCTAAACGTGAAGGGATGGCTGCATGAGTCCTGACGACTATGTAGAGATTCAAGCCAATCTTGAAAGGGCGGAACAAGCCATTGAAGCTGCACGTCGTTTTGTTCGGGCGGTTCAATCAATACTTCAAAAAGCCGAAAATGGATAAAGTTTGGCCCAATCGGGTAAGGAGGTGGAAATTGGGGACGTAAGTGACTGGCTTGACCTACTCTTTCGTTCTCCTTGTAATTGCCTTGGAAATGGCAGACATAGAAACTCCGAGATGTCGGGCTACTTCTGCCAACGGGATTCCATAATCCTGTACCTTGATACGCCATCTGCAGCCTGACCTGTGAGATACAACCGCGACGACTACCCATTTGAAGT
>JAUWGF010000092.1:0-6983 GCA_030606515.1 Deltaproteobacteria bacterium
AACATTACGGCCGGAAACGTTAATAATTTGAACAAATAATTTAAATTTAGGAGGTATTATTATGCCAAGCTATGTCATTGATGAGAAGTGTGACGGTTGCAAAGGCGGGGAGAAGACAGCATGCATGTATATCTGCCCCAACGACCTCATGATTCTTGACCCTGAGCTAATGAAGGCCTACAACCAGGAACCGGATCAGTGCTGGGAGTGCTATAATTGCGTAAAGATCTGTCCGCAGGGTGCGGTTGAGGTCCGCCACTATGCAGACCTCGCTCCCATGGGCGGCTATGTACAGCCTATGCGCAGCTCTGATTCCATCATGTGGACTGTCAAGTTCCGCAACGGCAACATAAAGCGTTTCAAGTTCCCGATCAGGACCACTGCTGAAGGCTCCATTAAGCCATACGAGGGCAAGCCGGAACCAGGCTCCATCGACGATGGTGTTTTGTTCACCATGACAGGTACGACTCTGGAAACTCCGTAAGACTTCTTAATTTAAGAAGTGGCTGAATTTGAGAATTAAGAAAAAGTTAGACAATGAGCAAATCATTAAGGAGGATTTAAGATATGGCTCTACGCAATAAACCATCATGGGAACTCCTGGCCGAACCAGATCTGTCCAAGGTCCCGGTTGAGGAGTATGAATATGATGCCTTGATCGTAGGCGGTGGTATGGCTGCTTGCGGTACGGCTTTTGAGATCGGCAAGTGGATGCCGGCCGGTTCCAAGGTGTGTCTGGTGGACAAGGCCTGCCTTGAGCGTTCCGGCGCTGTAGCACAGGGTCTTTCCGCCATCAATCTATATATGGGCGATAACACACCGGCTGATTATGTCCGCATGGTCCGTGGCGACCTCATGGGCGTTGTCCGTGAGGACCTGATCTTTGACCTGGGTCGTTTCGTTGACGACTCTTGTTTCCACTTTGAGGAGTGGGGGCTCCCCTTCTGGAAGGTGAAGGGAGACGAGGGCAAGAGCCTGAGAGATGGTGGTCAGCCTGTGCGCACCGGTAAGTGGCAGGTCATGATCAACGGTGAGTCCTACAAGTGCATCATAGCTGAGGCTGCCAAGAATTCCCTGGACGAGATGGGCTATGACCTTCATGAGCGCGTCTTTATCGTGAAGCTCCTTCTGGATGCCAACAAGCCCAATACCATTGCCGGCGCGGTTGGCTTCAGTTCACGCGAGAACAAGGTATGCGTCTACAAGTGCAAGACCATGATAGTGGCCGCCGGCGGCGCGGTTAATATCTTCCGCGGAAGGAGCACGGACGAGGGTAAGGGCCGCGCCTGGTACCCGATCTGGAATGCAGGTTCCACTTATACCATGTGTATGCAGGTCGGTGCCGAGATGACCATGATGGAAAACCGCTTCACCCCGTCACGCTTCAAGGACGGCTACGGGCCTGTGGGTGCATGGTTCCTGCTCTTCAAGGCGACTTTGGCCAACTCTCTGGGAGAGAATTATGCCTTTAATGAGGCTGCAAAGGAAGAGTTGGCAAAGTACGCGCCGTATGGCCAGCAGCCGGTTACCCCCACCTGTCTCCGTAATCACTTGATGCTCATCGAGATGAAGGCAGGCCGTGGTCCAATCTTTATGGATACTGCTGGTGCACTCAACAAGTTCCTGGAGAACAAGAAGGCAGATGGTATGGGCGAAAAGGAGCTCAAGAAGTACTGGAAGGAGCTTGAGAGCGAGGCATGGGAGGACTTCCTCGACATGTCCGTTGGTCAGGCTGGCCTCTGGGCCTCCATGAACGTCGAGCCCGAGAAGGTCGGCTCTGAGATCATGCCCACAGAGCCCTACCTGCTGGGGAGCCACTCCGGCTGCTGCGGCATCTGGTGTAGTGGCCCTAATGAAGACTGGGTCCCGGATGACTATAAATGGGGCTACAACCGCATGACGACTGTCAACGGCCTGTTCACCGCTGGTGACGGTGTAGGTGCCTCCGGGCACAAGTTCTCCTCCGGTTCACATGCCGAGGGTCGCATGGCTGCCAAGGCCATGGCCAAGTATGTCATGGATAACGCCGGCTTCGCCCCTGCCCTTAAGCAGAGTGCAGACGAACTCAAGGCAGAGGTCTACAAGCCGGTCGTAAAGTACTACGAGCACCATATGTGGACTACCGACGACATGATCAACCCCAACTACATCAGGCCGCGCCACATGATGGAGCGTTTGATGAAGTACTCCGATGAGTATGGTGGCGGCTGGTCTCCTTACTACATGACCAATGCTAAGCTCCTTGAGATAGCCATGACGCATCTAAAGTGGCTCCACGAGGACTCTGTGAATATGGCTGCCAGTGGTCTGCACGAGCTGATCCGTGCCTGGGAGATGGTACACCGTATCTGGACTGTTGAGTCTCACCTCCGTCATATCCAGTTCCGTGAAGAGAGCCGTTATCCCGGTTTCTATTATCGCGCTGACTTCCCTGAGGCGGATTCTAAGTCCATGGATGAAGGCGGGTGGAAGTGCTTTGTCAACTCCAAGTACGATCCTGAGAAGAAAGAGTGGTCCGTATTCAAGAAGAAGTTGCTCCCGCAGATCATTCCTGACTAGTCCGGTCTTTTGATTTAAGGATGGTCGGATGATTTAGGCCTTTTAACAGATGTCCAGGCGTCGCTATGGCGGCGCCTGGCATTTTTTTGAGTTGGAAATTAGAAATTAGAAATTAGCTACTGAAAAATACAATCAGATTTTCAGACACTATTACTCATTTCTAATTTCTAGTTTCCAATTTAATATTTAATTAAATTAATTTTTGAGGAAGGAGCGGGCGTATGAGTGGAAGTATACTCGTGGTGGGCGGCGGCTTCAGCGGCCTTACAGCCGCGGTTGAGGCCGCTGAAATGGGATATGATGTCTATATAGTAGAGAAAGAGAGTTATATGGGTGGACGGGTGACTCAGCTTAACAAGTATTTCCCAAAGCTGTGTCCTCCCACATGCGGGCTTGAGATAAACTACAAGCGCATTAAGACAAGCCCGAAGATTACTTTCTATAATCTTGCAGAAGTGGAGTCTGTGTCCGGAGGACCGGGGGACTTCAATGTACAGGTAAAGGTAAATCCGAAGTACACGACCCCGCAGTGCACTAATTGCGCAGCAGGGGCTGAAGCAGTTGCGACCGAGATCCCCAATGACTTCAACTTTGGTATGAATACGCGGAAGCCTTTCTATATGCCCAACATGATGGCCTTTCCCCAGCAATGTGTATTGGATCCATCCGCGGTCTCTTCAGGTGACGGCCAGCAGATCAAGGATGCCATGCCTGCCGGGCATGTGGACCTGGACCAGAAGGCAGAGAGCGTAAACTTGAATGTCGGGGCCATCGTCATGGCAACCGGATGGAATCCGTATGATGCCACAAAGATGGACAATCTGTGTTTTGGGAAATATGACAATATAGTCACAAATATGATGGTTGAGCGTATGGCATCGCCATCAGGGCCTAGTGAAGGTAAGATTGTTAGGCCGTCAGACAAGGAAGAGCCAAAGACAGTGGGTTTTGTGCAGTGCGCAGGTTCCAGAGATGAGAATCATCTGAAATATTGCTCATACATCTGCTGTATGGCCACACTGAAGCAGGCCTGTTATCTGAGGGAGCAGTCGGAAGATGTGGAGATTTACATTTTCTATATTGATATTCGCTCTCCGGGGCTGAAATATGAAAACTTTTATAGCAAGGTCAAGGAAGACAAAAAGGTCCACTTCATCAAGGGCAAGGTAGCTGAGGTAAAAGAGGGGTCGAGCCCCGGCAGCGTTGTATTGGTTGCGGAAGACGCCATTGGCGGCGGCAAGGTCGAACAGGAAGTAGACCTTGCAGTACTGGCCACAGGGATGCAGCCGGCAGGGGTAACAACACAGATCCCTGGGATCGAATACAACTCTGACGGCTTTGTGGTATCTAAGGATGGCATTATTCCATGCGGTTGCGCCAAGCGGCCTATTGATGTAGTTTCATCTGCTCAGAGTGCAACTGCTGCGGCCTTGAAGGCTGTTCAGACGTTGGTGAGGAGGGCAGGCTGATGTCGAAAAAAGTAGGATGTTACATATACACTGGAGATGGTATTGGCGAGGCCTTGGATATAGACAAGCTGGTAGAGGTTGCAACCGGACTCGGCCTTGAGATAGTACGTACCCATGCCGACCTGTATTCATCTGAAGGCGTGGCCATGGTGAAGCAGGACATAGATAATGAAGGGGTGGATGCGGTTGTTCTGGCTGGAATTTCTCCCAGATACAAGTACAAGATCCTTGATTTCCCTGGTGTAATAGTGGAGAAGGCGAGTCTTCGTGAGCTGGTTACATGGAGTCATCCGGTCAATGCAGAGGATGAGAATGCCGAGGCCCAGAAAGAGCACGTGCAGGAACTGGCTGAGGACTATATCCGCATGTCAGTTGTCAAGGCACAGAAGTCCGAGCTGGCAGAGCCTTTTAAGACTGAGACCGAGGAGATCAATCAGCGCCTTCTTGTCATTGGCGGCGGGATCACAGGCTTGACTGCCGCGTTTGAGGCTGCTGAGGCAGGGCACGAAAGCATTTTGGTTGAGCGGCAGGCTGAGCTTGGCGGTTGGGGTGCAAAGCTCAGGAAGCAGGTACCTGTAGGTCCTGAGTACTCTGAGCTTATCAATCCTGTGGTCCAG
Organism: Deltaproteobacteria bacterium; assembly: GCA_030606515.1. Lineage (GTDB taxonomy): Bacteria > Desulfobacterota > Dissulfuribacteria > Dissulfuribacterales > UBA3076 > UBA3076. The sequence continues at coordinate 4,646 of JAUWGF010000092.1, forward strand.
GATTTGATTGACAGGGTCAATGCCAGCGACAAGATAACAGTCAAGACCAATACTGAAGTAGCCCGTATCGGCAATTTCCCCGGAGACTTTAGGGTTAGCCTGAAGGAGACAGGGGCCAAGAGTGAGTGGGATGCACCGTTTCCACTTACTGAAGAGGAGATGCTAGACGAGAGCGGCAAAGAGCTTTCGGCCGATGATCAGAAAAAGAAATACGCAGAGAAAAATGAGGGACGTAAGGACTATATGGGGGAAGATCCCAACGCCGAGGTATGCGGGGCGGTGATCCTGGCATCAGGGTGGAAACCTTACGAACCGGCAGAAGACGAGTTCAAACACCTGGCCTGGGGCAATCCCAATGTCATAACCAACTGCCAGTTTGAGGAAATTGCCAAGAAGGGCAAGATCGTTCGCCCCTCTGACGGCAAGGAGGTCAAATCAGTGGCCTTTATTCAGAGCCCGGGGGGTTCCAAGGACGATGCTGATTTCCCTTATGCCTCAGTAGCGACAAGCCTTGTGGCCCTCAAGCAGGCCAAGTACCTGCGTGAGGACCAGCCGGAGGATGGCAAGGCATATGTTTTGTATGAGCACATGCGTGCTTCAGGGCAGTATGAGTATTTCTACCAGGGCTTGCAAAACGACCCGGGTATATTTCTCACCAAGGGAGATGTCACTGAGGTCAAGGACAACGGTTCAGGTGGCCTGACTGTCAATGTGGACAATACCCTTATTGGCGGCAACATCGGCCTGGATGTTGATCTCGCGGTACTTGCCACAGGGATGGTCCCGACCACCAGGGACGACCCGGTTGTGAACCTGGCATACAGGCAGGGCCCGGGCTTCCGTGATCTGGACCTCTTCGAAGGCTATTGCGATTCAAATTTTATCTGTTTCCCATACGAGACAAGGCGGACAGGAATTTACGCCGCAGGCGGAGTGCGCAGGGGCATGACCATAGAGGAGTCAATGGAGGACGCCGCAGGTGCAACACTCAAGGCACTGCAGTGTCTAAAGGCTATTGACGAAGGTCATGCGGTCCATCCACGTGTTTGGGATTTTGACTATCCGGACTTCTACTTCCAGCGCTGTACACAGTGTAAGCGCTGCACTGAAGAGTGTCCGTTTGGCGCCCTGGATGACGATGAGGCAGGCACTCCGAAGCTCAATCCGTCAAGGTGCCGCCGCTGCGGTATATGCATGGGCGCATGTCCGGAGCGCATTATCAATTTTAAGGACTATAGCATCGATATCGTCGGCTCGATGATCAAGGCGATCGAGGTGCCTGACGACGACGAGGACAAGCTGAGGTTGCTCATCTTTGCCTGTGAAAACGATGCGTATCCCGCCCTGGATATGGCAGCCAGAAAGGGTCTTGCCTGGTCACCGTTGGGCAGGATTATCCCTGTCCGCTGTCTTGGTTCGGTGAACGTGGCATGGATCAAAGACGCCATGTCAAGCGGGATAGACGGCGCTTTGCTCCTTGGCTGCAAGTTCGGCGACGATTACCAGTGCCACTTTGTGAAGGGCAGTGAGCTCTCTAAGACGCGCATGGCAAATGTTGCCGAGTCACTAGCTTCCCTGGGAATTGAGGCAGAGCGTGTAAAAATGGAACAGGTCGCTATTGACGAATATGATCAAATCCCTAAGATCATAAATGAATTTATGGATGAAATATTGGAATTGGGACCGAATCCATTCAAAGGTTTCTAGGAGGTATTAATCATGGCTGAACGAAATCAAGTGCAGCCGGACCTGGCGTTCGTAAAGGGCGTCATGGAGGCAGGTGGAGACACGGTTAACCGCTGCTATCAGTGCGCAACGTGCTCCATAATCTGCCCTCTGTCCACTGACGAGAGCCCATTCCCCAGAAAAGAGATGCTCTGGGCCCAGTGGGGTCTAGGATCCAAACTCGCTGGGGATGCAGATGTCTGGTTGTGTCACAACTGTGGTGATTGCACAAAGTATTGTCCCAGGGATGCCCGCCCCGGGGATGTGCTGAGCGCAATCAGGATAAATGCCATAAAGCACTATGCCCAACCAAAGGCCCTGGCGAACATACTGAACAGTGCGGGCGGTGTAATAGGCACTGTAATTGCGTCGATGCTCGCTGTTATGGTAGTGGCATTTCTCTGGTCCTTATACACAAAGGAGGCATTTCCAATTCCAGAGGGCACTGTTGTATATCACAAGTTCCTGACTGTGATACCAATAGACGCCTTATTCCTCTCCATTTTTGCCCTTGCGGCATACGCCGGCATAAAAGGAGTACTCCAGTTCTGGAGTGATATCTCCAAGGGCGCCGGGCTGACGGATTCATTCACCGGGAAGGCTGCAACGCCTG
>JAUWGF010000072.1:0-8135 GCA_030606515.1 Deltaproteobacteria bacterium
ATGTCCATCATATAGCGATGGATCGCCCCAGACAAGAAAGGCGCCGCTTTCACCATCTTTCATCTTGCCTTTAATCAATTCAGTAATAACTTCTGCTTTTTGTTGACGCCACGTCTTAACCCCTTCCTTATATGACTTACCCCTTTTTTTACGTTCAGGAATCTTTGCAGTCACAACCCTATAGGTCCCTCTATCCAGATATCTTTTCAATATCTCCTTTCTTATGTTTAGGAAATCCTCATGTCCCTTCTGTCCCCTCTTTTCAAGAAGGAAGAATACATCTACTTTTTTCATTGTGTTTATCGCCTGGACAGTAAGATAATCGGGATTGCCAGGCCCAATTCCAATAAGATATATTTTCTTCATCTATCTCCTTATCAAGGCTATTGAAAGATAATCTGTTTCCGGTAAAGACTTATTATACTTAAGCAGATCATAGATTGCCTCATTCATCGAGTTCAATCAGGTCTGATATTTCCGGTCTTGCCTGTTGATTCTTTTTATGTCGTTCACTTGATCCTGTAATAAATCCCGTTGAGCAGGGCGTTTACGGTCATATGCAAAACAAGCGGCATATCTTCGGTTTCTGTGACCTCCTTCATGTTTACGATCTCTTTTCCTGCGATTTCCCCGGCCACCTTCTTGCACGAGAGTTCATAGCTGCTCAAATCAGCAATCAGCCCGCTTTCGTAGTCATCACTTATTGCGAAAGACGATTCCACAAACGATGCATAACGGGGTTGGAGAAGTACCTCTTCAAGCTGGCTGACAAGATCGCTCTTTTCAACCCCACATTCGCACTCATCCACAGAGACCAATCCAAACAGGCTGATCTTTCGATCCTTCAGTCTCTGGAAGATATTGCGCTGGGCGACGATACCATTCTGCCTGTAGACCGCTTCTTGAACAGCCCCGTATACGGCTCTTGCAATCAGTTCGCCCATCTTTGAATGGCCGCCGGAGTTGTCAACTTGTATCCCCTCTCCCTCCACAACTATGATGTTATCTGTTCCGGTTCCGGTTGCCTGGTGAATCCGTGGGGTGTAACTGCTTCGGATATCAAGATCCTGCAATACCGCAGTTTTTGCCTCCGTGGCACTTATGATGGCCCTGATCATGGCACGTGGTGAAAGTTTCATGTTGGGTAAGATGATGATATTGATTGTTCCAGGCTCATAAAACCTCCCTTCATCCGCAGACATCCTGACTGCATTTGACTTCACACCGGCTGTTACAAGGGCGTAAACTTCCATATCCCTGAACCTTTCCTTCTTAATGGCCAGATTGTCCATGTCCGCGCCGGTGAAAAGAAAACCGGCCGTATCCTCTGATTTGCCGATAACCTCATATACCCGCTTCCTTATTTCCTTCAAACCGAGATTATGGCCGATCCCCCAGCAGGGAGGAGAAGAATAATGGTTGCCTATTGATTTTATCCCTTTGCGCTCTCCTTCAAGGGTTGAGACCAGGGATAATGGTTTCGTAAAATCGATGATCAGGGTCTTGTTTGAAAAATCATGGATAGTGCTGTATGAAATGCGAACGTCTTTCACATAATCAAGATCAAGATTGAGCTTGCGGGACCTGAATGCCCGGTCTTTGAGGACCTGCTCTTCTTTTTTGGAAAACTCATCTTCGTAAATCCTGGCAGAGAGCCAGGATACAAAATAACCGGCACGTGTTGAAGCACGGCACGTAAGGTCGCACGGAAAGAAAAATATCTTATCATTTCTTACCGCTTCAACATCTTTCCATCCGGGGCGATCAAAGAATTTCTTGGCCGTTTCTCTATCCCCGCCGCATCCATAAATAACTTGAGGGTTAAACCGCATCCACTCTTTCTTGGTAACGACCACGATGTTTCCGTTCTTGTTAAGCTTGGGGGGAATGCCACCGGCAAGCCTGATATATTCGTTCTGAAAGAAATCATCCCCCGGGGTCATCACCTGATCACGGCCCATGAGCCGTATAACCCTTTTCCTTTCGGATTGAGGTATCCAGGCCACTTTCCCGGCAATAATTCGGAGTTCGTTCTTTATCCCGCAAATAATCCTTGCAGCATCTTTCTCCCTGTTGAAAATCCTGCCCATTAAATTGATATTCGCATAGATATCTGAAATAGAATTCGCTTCAAGGTTGATCAACCGGCATCTTCCGTGGCCGAATTTTTCTCTTATCCTTTTGTGGAGTTTGGACACAAAGATAACATCAGGCTCTATCTTTTCTATGGCCCTTAAGGAAGGTGAGAAAAAACCACCGACTATCTCCTTTGTCGCCGCTTCCGGGGGATACGTGTCGTGGTAGGTAACGGCCTTGACCGCATCCCCCGCCCCGAGCTTAAATATTATTTCGGTAATGGCCGGCACCAGGGAGACGACCATCGAAGGCCTCTTTTCGATAGTGATCTTATTCCCATCAGAATCCGTAAATGTTACCGGATAGGAAAATGTCGGAGCAGGACTCCAGAAGATGGCAAATAGGATGAAAAATATTAATAAAAACGTTATGTTATTGGATCTCTGTTTCAGCTTCATCTTTTAACCGTATCTTTGTGTAGCAAGGCTCTAATAATCATATCTGAGGCCCAGGAAATAACTTCTTTCAGGCATAGGGTACCCTTGTACGTATTCGTATTCCTTGTCCAGGAGGTTTTGAATTGCACCCCTTAGAGTCAACCCGCCGTAATTTCCAAAATCGAGAATCCTTTTGCTGATTGTAAGATCAGCAACCGTAAAACCGCCTTTTTCTATTACAGGCGTCGGATAAATCCCGCTTTCCCAATCATCGATATGCTGTTTTCCTGTATAAGCAAAGTTCACATTCACGGAAAGACCATCAAAATCGGAGAATGTAATACCGTAAGACAGATTAATATCACTGGTATAATTAAGGTCTTTGTGTGTTTCCTTATCTTCGTATTTGGTGAGATATACAAGGTTGGCGTAAGGTTTTAACTCAAAATCCCAGCCCAAAAGGGCACCCACGTCACAGGAGATTTCCGCTTCCACACCCTCTATTTCCGCTTTTCCAACGTTTTCCCACGTGGTGTCACCACCTGATGTGGAAACCGTCTGGATCTTATCCTTAAAATCAGTATAAAAATAGGTGAGGGAAGAATTGAGATGAGCATAAGAAAAGTCCAGCCCCCCTTCGTAGGTTTCGCTTTGCTCAGGGTCCAAATCGGGGTTACCCACGAAATTGCCGGACCAGCCTGGAAAATTTCCTGCCAACTGCTTGGCAGAAGGCATCTTGAATGCCTCTCCATAGTTGGCCCTGAGTTTTAGAAAGTCTGTAAGAAGATAGGCCACGCCGGCTCGAGGAGAAACGTGATCATCGTCCTCATCTCCCCCCTGGCCTTTTTTCACTTTCACCTCGTATTCGTCATATCTCAAGCCACCGGCAAGTATCAATCTCTTGTCCAAAAGCCTGGCCTTGACCAGGAGAAAACCGGCAGGATTATCATATTCAGACTTCTTTGGATCCCAGGTGGTTTTTACTTCATAATTCACCCAATCAAAACCCGCGATAACAAGTAATTTTTCCAGGTTTAAAGACACCTGTGTCTGAGCCCCTTCTTGGTCAGTTTTCTGTTCAAATGGAACACCATCGTCCCAGCCGTCCGGGTTGCTCCCTATGGGATCAAACCATTTGTCCTCATCTTCACCACGAAAATATCTGGCCATCCAGGAGAATAGACCATCTGTAGTTCTACCGTCATAAATAAGGTCAATGGACTTATTGCTCGTATCTTTATAGTCATCAAGATCGTTCTGGCTGAGGTATCCCGGATTGCCCACGTGATCTCCATCAAAATAATTGAAAATGACTCCGATACGATTTTCAGGCAAAAACTCAAAACCAAGATTCAGGCTACAGTCTTCTTTTTTATCATATCCGGTATTGTGATATCTTTTCCCATCCGCAGTATCATAGTCGTCCCTCGATACTGTGGTGTAACTGCCGGAAAAATCGAATCCCTTTACCTGTCCCGAAAATCCGATACTCCCTTCCTCATGTTCGAAGCTCCCCAAAACCCCTTCAACAAACGCAGTCGGTTTATCCTTCCCCTGTCTGGTAATCACGTTTACGACTCCGCCCATAGCTGCCGAGCCGTATTGAACAGAAGCAGGACCCCTTATTATTTCTATCCTCTCTATGTTTTTGGTCATGATCTTGGCCGCATTACCGGTACCGGCCCTCCTTCCATTCAGAAGAATCAGGACATAGCCCTCAAGATCATTACCGTGACATTCGGTCCTAAAGCTCCGGATACCGATAGAAGTTGAGGCACCAGGGTACTTTTGAATATGCCCAATATTTTTTTCGGCCAACAAATCCCCAAGATCCCTGGCAGAAGACCTTTTGATTTCTTCTTCATCAATAACAGTCAAATTGGAGGTGATCTCACTTTTCTTTTCCTTCACCCTTTCGGCGGTCACAACTAACTCCTCCAATTCAAGCACACCTTCGTCTCCATTTTGGGCCAGTACCTTGTTTGCTGATGACAGGACCAACAGAGCCCCGCAAAAAAATGTAATCATAATCAGAATAATTCGTTTCATAAAAAACTCCTTTCCCCCTCGAGAAATGTTGCTAAAGATTCTGGTTTCGTCCAGGTCTCCTGGCTTTCGTTCATCCTACTAACCGCGCCTTCCCATGCCGCTTCCGGCGGCACAGTGGCATGCTTGCGGCTTTCGTCCCGATCACAGTCGCGGGGCGGCGAGAGGTTTGCACTCCCTTCCCTTAGAACAAAACCGGCTAAATCATTCAGAATACTAGCGACCTTCACCTCCTTTCTTCGCTAATAAAAAAACCCCGAGCTGCATCATCAGCACGGGGATTTCCCTTTTTTATCCTACAAAGCTGACTTATGGTCACAACCTTGCCTACGAGGCCGTGAGACATATTCTTTTGGCAGGTCTTCTGACTCCCCTGCCCCTTTAGCGACCTTCCCATCCCTATTCACCGGGACAGTGGCATATGAATGCTAAAAGGGTTCCCTTTTCTTGATAAAAAAGGGCAGGGTCACAGCGGCGGGCCCGCTCCTGATTTTCACGGGATTCCCTATTAAGCCCTAAAGGGCACCGCAATTTCTCTATCCGAAAACAGGTGCCATTGTCAAGAAAAAATAATCGTGTAGCATAGAGACAAACCGGAGCATTCAGGGGACATGTCTGTATTTCCAAAACACTACGGGGTGATAGTAATAGGTGCCTGGCATGCCGGGTGTGAAGCCGCCCTGGCTGCTGCAAGGCTCGGAGTCCCCTGCTGCCTCCTCACAATAAACCTGGACTGCATAGCTGCCATGAGCTGCAATCCCGCTGTTGGCGGCCTGGCCAAGGGGCATCTAGTCCGGGAGGTAGACGCCCTTGGGGGCGAAATGGCGAAAAATACTGACGTCACGGGGATTCAGTTCAGGCAGCTTAATACCTCAAAAGGACCTGCGGTAAGGTCCTCCAGGGCCCAATCAGACATGCTGCGCTATCGCCTCTCCATGAAGCAGGTCCTTGAGGATCAAAAAAACCTGGATGTATATCAGGCAATGGTGGGAAGGATCCTGGCCAGGGAAGGACGGGTATACGGGATCGAAACCACGCTCGGGCAGGAGATTCATGCAAGTACTGTAGTAGTCACCACGGGGACATTTCTTAAAGGACTCATCCACATAGGGCTTAACCGTTTCCCTGCCGGACGTATGGGCGATCCTCCGTCCAACAGGCTTTCGAAATCCTTGGCAGAATTGGGTTTCCGAATCGGAAGGCTTAAGACAGGCACTACCCCTCGCCTGCACGCACGGTCAATCAACTTTGAGGGGCTTGAGGTCCAGGAAGGAGACCCACAACCAAGGCCTTTTTCATTTGCCACGGAAAAAATTCCCCTGCGACAAGTACCCTGTTACCTGACCTATACCAACAAAAAGACACATAAGATTATCCAGGGAGGGTTGGACAGGTCCCCACTTTTTACCGGTGTAATCGAGGGTGTGGGTGCCAGATACTGCCCGTCAATTGAGGACAAGGTCTTCCGTTTCCCTGAAAAGCCAAGGCATCAGATATTTCTGGAGCCTGAGGGATTGGACACAGTTGAGATCTATCCCAACGGCATTCCCACAAGCCTGCCTATAGACGTACAACTGGCAATGGTCAGGAGCATAGAGGGACTTGAAAACGCAGAGATACTTCGACCCGGATATGCCATAGAGTATGACTATGCAGACCCTGTGCAACTCAAGCCTTCTCTGGAGACCCATCTGGTTAAAGGCCTTTTTTTTGCAGGACAGATCAATGGGACATCCGGCTATGAAGAGGCTGCAGCCCAGGGCCTCATGGCAGGCATAAACGCTGCCCGGCAGGTGCGGGAAGAGGACCCTGTGATTATCGACCGGTCTCAGGCCTACATAGGCGTACTGATAGATGACCTTGTGACTAAAGGCACAAAGGAGCCCTACAGGATGTTTACTTCAAGGGCGGAGTATCGGCTGCTCCTGAGGGAGGATAACGCTGATCTCAGGCTTATGCCTCTTGGAAGACGTATCGGCCTTGTGGATGATAATGCCTGGGGACTGTTTGAAAGGAAACAACAGGAAATTTCGCGTGGTCTTGAAATGATCAGGAGAATAAAGCTCCGCCCCGGGGCGGAGTTGAATAACTGGCTTCAATCCCTTGGTTCAAAACCCATCAGGCAGCAGGTCAGTATTGAAGACATCCTGCGTCGCCCTGAACTTGATCTTAAAGCTGTGGCCGAGAGATATACCGAACTGAAGGACCTGTCTCCTGAAGTGGCATGCCAGGTGGAAATCGAGACCAAGTACTCAGGCTACGTCGCTCGCCAGGAAGCTGAGATAGCCAAATTCCGAAAATGGGAGTCTGTCCGCCTCCCATATGACCTGGACTATAAAAACATCCCAGGGCTGTCAAATGAGATCAAGGAGAAGCTGAGCGCTCAAAAACCTGATTCCCTTGGCAGGGCCTCACGGATTTCTGGAATTACACCAGCTGCAATCACGGCAGTCCGGATCTACCTGAAAAAGAAGGGGGTGGTTTGATTGGAAAATTCAACCTGAAAGAGGCCCCCTGCTCGACTTCTTCCAGTTCAATGCTGCCACCCATCTGCCGGGTCAGGTCTCTAGCAAGAAACAGGCCCAGCCCCAGTCCTTCCCCTTTTGTGCTCGCAAATGGCTCAAAGAGCTTGTCACGCATGGCCTCAGGCATACCTGCGCCATTGTCCTTTACCCTGATAGTCACCTGTTCATTGTCCTTTACTGCGCTTATAGACAGGAGTGAGGCGGCAGTTTCCGATGAAAGGGCATTTTGCCCGAGCAAGAACAGCAGATTTTGTAACAGACCCGGATCTGTCTCAATGGTGATTTCATCCGGGCACTCGATACTTATTTCGCATGAATGATCCGAAGAATCGAGTCTTTTCTTTACATCATCAAGTAGTCGGCATAGTTCAACATCCTTGAAATACGGCTCTCTTTCCTTATAGAAATTCGATATTTCATTTATTTGCTTGGCGAGATCTCTGGCCTCATGATAAATGGCTTCTGCCTGGTCCTTCAGTGCCATGTCCGTGTTCAGATGTCTTGCGAGCATCTGCGCCTGTCCGGCCAGTATGGCAAGAGGGGTCTTTATCTGGTGGGCCATCTGCGCAGTCATCTGGCCGAGAAGGGCCAACCTTTCATGCTGTTTAAGCTTCCGTGCCATAAGGAAGCTCTCTGTGACGTCCTGTACAAGGACCAGATCCTGAGAGCCAGAAGTCGGCAACTTGCTTAATTGAACAGCCATCTGATCTAACTCAAGAATCCTGGGACTGTTTTCTTGCAATGATGCCAATAGTCCGGTTAAGGACTGACCGCTTCTCATATCCTCGGGCAATAGCTCAACAGCACTTCGGTTTATCTCATTTACGCGATTGCCTTTAAGTTCCATCAAACCTATATGTAGGGCATCCGCCACTTCCCTGAGCCGCCTTGATGCCTCCTTTGCCTCCTGATATTTTGCTGAAGCAAGTCCGACAAGCAACTCCGAATGGAAAGATGATGGTTCGGTACTTGAGGCCCTGCGCTTCCGTAAAATCACCACCAGGGCCACACACGTAAAAAGCCAGAGAAAGAGTAGAATGCTTAGAGAAAA
>JAUWGF010000168.1:0-3956 GCA_030606515.1 Deltaproteobacteria bacterium
GGTGGGGGCCTATCAAGGGTACCAAGTATGCGTGCAATCGCTGATACGGTGCCATCCCCTCCTGCAACCACAATCAGGTCACGGCCTGGAGCCAAGGACAGTACCTGAGTCTCCAGATGTTCAGGATCAGTGAAGACAACATGCTTGCGAAGACCCCGGTCATGCAGGCCACGCTCTAGTTCAGCGGCAATTTTTTCCCCTGCATGGGCCCCGGCTATGGGATTTATAAGAAAAAGACAATCCATAATTCCTTGCTAGAATAAGCTTAAATAATTAGATTAGAAACAAAAAAATGCTTATGGAACCTAATAATTTTCGCATTCTGGTAGTAGACGACGAAAGACCCTTGACAGCTCTCCTGGGCCGAATCCTTACTCAGGCGGGCTATCAAGTAAAGCCAGCCAACAGCGGCATCAAAGCCCTTGGCACAATTAGCGACTTTTCTCCCAACCTTGTAATCACAGACCTCAAAATGCCTGATATCAGCGGCCTCGACCTCTTGAAAAAGGTGCGATCAGAAAGGCCGGAAATCGATTTCATAATACTTACAGCTTATGCGACCGTGGAAAATGCTGTGGAGGCTATGAAGGAAGGGGCTTTAGACTATCTCATAAAGCCCCTCAAAGATCCGGATGAATTACGGATGGCGGTAGCAAGAGTGGTGGAGCGCCAGACCCTCATGGCGGTAGATACTCTATGGAGAAATCAACTTGCAGAAGGTCTCCCGCCTACCGATGTCATTTTTGCCGGTATGGAGGAGGTGTGGAAAGAAATACAGCATGTGGCCAAGACAGACGCCACAGTATTACTCCAGGGAGAAAGCGGTACTGGAAAGAGCCTTGTAGCCAAAGCTATTCATCATTTGAGTGGGCGAAAAGGTCCGTTTGTAGAGCTTAATTGCGCCGCAATACCTGAGACGCTTATTGAGTCTGAACTCTTCGGACACGAGAAAGGGGCATTTACCGGAGCGATCAAGGCCAAGAGGGGAAAATTTGAACTTGCCCAGAATGGGACCATATTCCTGGACGAGATAGGGGAAATGCCCATGTCTGCTCAAGCAAAATTTTTGCGGATACTCCAGGAAAGGACATTTGAAAGAGTGGGAGGCATTACCACCATCAATACCAGCGCGAGAATAATTGCCGCCACCAACCAGGATCTGATGGCTGGGATACGTGAAAAACGCTTTAGAGAAGACCTTTACTATCGTCTAAATGTTTTTCCAATCACCCTTCCTCCTTTGAGAAAGCGCCTTGAGGCGATACAGGTGCTTACCAACCACCTTGTCCGGTCGATATCTGTGCGCGTAGGAAAAAAGGTCTCGGAAATATCAGATGACACCTTAAATCAGATAAAATCCTACGAATGGCCCGGAAATGTGCGGGAACTACATAACGTCATTGAGCGAGCCATTATTTTAAGCCGGGACTCCAGGCTGACACTGCCTCCTTTAACAACATTACTTATCGAGGGTACTCCCGAATCAGCCACTAAACGGCTTCGCAGTATACGAGACCTGGAAAAAGAAGCCATTGAGGCAACCATCAGGGAAACAGATGGAAATAGACGTAAGGCCGCAGAAATATTAGGTATTTCAATTAGAACACTTCAGTACAAACTAAAGGAATATGGTTTTCTAAAATAGATGGCACGATGTTTGCTTATAATACATATAAACATACACGAACAACAATTAGAAAAAATCGCAATTATTCTTCCCAACCCTCCTCTCCCCGAAGGCCTTCTTGGAATTTTTCAAGGAGGCCTTCTCCTTATGTTGCCACATCCTTCCCTGAAGACTTCTAAGAGGTGCTCCACCACAGCCTACTCACAAGTTCCGGGCTTCCTGGATTTAAATAAAAAATGGTTATTTCCGAAGAATTGATGAGTGTCCACCAGAAACACCGGACACTAACCAGGAAAAAACAGTGCAAAAATTGCATTTATGAAGTGCAAAAATTGCATGAACATGCAAAAATTGCATGTTGTGTTTATTATAATCTGGATTAAAATCTTTTGAAATGATAAAGATTTTTGATATTTTCAGTAAATTTGATTTAATAACGTATAATTGTCCAAAAGGTACGCAATCTGCATATATTTTTAAGCATTTTCAGTATACAAGAATATTGCAAGCATTTCCCCAAAGTCGATCAGAGGCACAGTAAGTAGCCATGAATGTCCATAAGGTAATTGATCCAAAAGCTGCTTATTCCTCCTTTTTTTTCTTGTTTGCCATTTTATTGTTGACCAATGCCAACTCTGCTCATGCCATGAGTATTGGTTATGACGAAAATACAGAGATAGTAATCAGAGGAACTATCAAACAATGTGCGGCAAGGCCATATATGAAACTCCAGTGCTTCACTCTTCAGTCCGGATCCCGGATTTTCAGGGTCATTGTTGCTCCGCGATGGTTTGTTGGGCGAATTGCACTTAAACTCAATGATGGAGAAGACGTGAAAGTGGTGGGATCAAAATTCTTCGGCAGAGATGGATGCCTTTGTCTATTAGCAAGATCTATAAGATTTCTCTCCTCAGGCAGAAACGTTGTGCTGAGAGACAGGAGCTGCAAGCCTGTCTGGCAAAATTCCTGTGTGCGAGAATCTTCCTGTATTCGTATTTATTATCAATCCCCTTAATCAATCTCGTTTTTTAAATACATGTCCTTTCCTGATTCCTATTCTTGTCGAAGCCAAATCCTGTCCAAACGGGATCGTCTTTCCTTCTCTACCATGAGCTATTTGAGCAAAAAAATTACTAACAGCTTCAGAAAACTTGAAGAATATCAGACCAGCAGGATGCCACTTATCTATGTTTCTTTCAGGAGCGAAGTAGATACACATCAACTCATCAGAGAGAGGCTCAATAGCGGACTTGAAGTGGCTGTCCCTAAGACAGATGTCACAAACAGGCGGCTCGAAACTTATCTCTTGAAGGATTGGGAAAAAGGCCTCAGGCCCGGAGCCTACGGAATACTAGAGCCGGATGTAAAGGTGGCCTCATTAATACGACCATCCCAAATAGACATGGTAGTGGTTCCCGGCAGTGTATTTGACCGCCAATGCGGCCGATATGGATACGGAGGAGGATACTTCGACCGTTTTTTATCTATAGAGGCCCCACAAGCCCTTCGCATAGGACTTGCCTTCAGCCTTCAGGTCCTTCCGGAAATTCCCCTGAAAACCCATGACCAGAGAATGGACATTATCGTAACAGAAAATGAAATACTGCGGTGCAATCGCCAAGCAAATCCCTAAAACAAACCATCAGGAAGCAAGCGTGCCCCCGCCCAGTTCCCTCAAGGCATTCAGTCCTTCTCTGCTTCCCAAAGCAACAACTATATCACCACCCCTGATAATATAGTCAGGGGACAGGGTTAATGTCATCTCGCCTGAAGATTGCTGAACCGCCAGCACTGTAACACCTAACTTCTGTCGCAGAGCAGCGTCAATGAGGCTCACACCATCCAGTGAGGATTTGGAATCTATCTCCACCTGCTCAATACTGAGGTCAAAGGTGGACGAATGGACTGCCAGGTCCAGAAACTCTGTCACAGTGGGTTGGAGCACTGCAAGGGCCATACGCCTTGCCCCTATCTCATATGGAGAGATGACTCGATTTGCTCCTGCCTGGATCATCTTGTTTTCCGCATGGGCGTCATCTGCTCTGGCCACGATCGACAGCCCGGGATTCAGCGATCTGGCCGTAAGAGTGATGTACACGTTATCCGAGTCAGTACTTAATACGCAGATAATTCCTTTTGCCCGCTCAACACCTGCCTGAATCAGGATCTCGTCATGGGTCGCATTGCCATTTACATACAAAAGATTATTTATTTCTATCTCCTGTATAATAGAGGGATCATTTTCTATTACCACTAAGGGATACTGTCGCTCTTTAAGTACCCTGCATATTGACATTCCAATTCTTCCATAACCACAGATAATAAAGTG
>JAUWGF010000063.1:0-8620 GCA_030606515.1 Deltaproteobacteria bacterium
TATTGCTTTAAAAGGTATTTTTTAACTGTGCCCCCTCTTTCTGAGAAAACGAGCTGGTAAAGATCCGTTTCCACAGTGATGTCTCTTGCCTTGCGAAGGGGTGCCTTTGTGTCAACTGGAATATCAGGACTTCTTATACCGCTTAGGGAAGAAACATCGGCGCCCCCATCAGTGCGAATGCGTTTCCCATATTCTTGGTCTGGGGTTTGCTTACTGACACCTGTGGCAGGGGCATCCTCAACACTGGTTTTTTCACGAGGTGGTTGTGATACATCGCCACCAAAGAAGTACTGAAACACAATCAATACTGCTATGGACAGAACTAACGCTAATAATGTACGTGAATCCATTGTAGTAAACCTTAATAATCAGAAATAATCAGAGCCGTCTTTTAAATTCCATCTCCGGTTTTCCATTGGAGTTTTGCAAACGGCTAATCGAGCAATCTTTTTTTGCTGTGAAGGGCCTTCTTAACGTAAACCGGCAATCAGGGGACAGGGTCGTATCCGCCCGGAGTCCAGGGATGACACCTTAGAAGTCGTTTGGTAGCCAACACAATACCTGTAATAGGACCGTGTTTAACAATGGCCTCCTCAGCGTATCGAGAGCAACTCGGAACGAAACGGCAAGACCTTGGTAAAATAGGGGAAAACAATAGCCTATATATTCTAATGAAAAAAATTATGAATTTGCTCAATATGGTCTTAGTATTCAATTGTTAACACCTATTTGAGGCCTCAAATGCCTTGACAAGATTGCTCTTGAGCTCATTCCAATCAAGGTGGAAAAAT
Organism: Deltaproteobacteria bacterium; assembly: GCA_030606515.1. GTDB lineage: Bacteria > Desulfobacterota > Dissulfuribacteria > Dissulfuribacterales > UBA3076 > UBA3076. The sequence goes on from JAUWGF010000063.1 coordinate 792, forward strand.
TTCCTGTATAGCACAAAAACCAGATCATGACCTGGTGGAAAAATTCGCTTGTTCGTGCGGAACAACTCCCTGATCAGCCTTTTGGCCCTGTTTCTCTTGGTGGCTCCACCAATTTTTCTGCCGGCACTTATCCCGATTCTACAGTAAGGTAAACAATTCCTTGCAACTATAATAGTAAGGCCGGGCAGCTTTATTCGTTTCCCCTTTTGATAAACCCTGATAAAATTTTTCGCGCCTGTCAATCTCTCTTTTTTTGAGAGAGATTGGGTGTGTAAGGACTGCCTCATTATTGTAAGGCATTTTTGTTTTATGTCCAGAAGGCTTTCTCCACAATAACCTTTATGCTGATAAGCTTTGTCTCCCTTTTGCTCTGCGCCTGCTCAGTACTCTACGGCCTGCTTTTGTACTCATACGTTTACGAAATCCATGGGTCCTCTTTCTTTTTAAATTGCTCGGCTGAAAGGTCCTTTTCATATTAATTAGCTCCCTACTACCAAATTATCCGGGCGATATTATGCCAAAACTGTTAACAAATAGATTATTTTTAATTTAAATACATGCGTGTGCCAGGACTGTGGACAACAAAGGAGATGATTTATCCAAAAAATTCAATATACTAAGAAAGATTTAGAAAAAATTTACTCTGTTAGGGTAAATACCTAGCAAGCTCCAAATTCATACCCACATGCCAAGTATATGTCAAGATAAGTTGCGGGTCTGGAGTTTTGCAAGAGGCTCATCCGGCTATCATTTCTTGCCAACTTGAAATGCCTTTGGTAGGGTTCAATCCTGTTTGAAAAGATATTTTTTATTTTCTTGAAAGAAAAACGCAGATTTTCGTAGATATACACAGATAAATTTTTAGGCATTCTTCACGACAAGTCAAAAGTAGTTTACACTTTGTTGATCTTGTATTTTGGCAGTGAAATTTGAAACTTGAAATTTGAAATTGGGAAAAACACAAGGATGTAGATGCGTTACCTAATTTCGAATTTCGAATTTTCAGTTTCGACATCTGTGTCCAAAAAAGGAAATTTTTATACCATTAACTTAAGGTAATAATTATGTTTTTAGGTTCTATTTTAGGGCGGTTCTCAAGCGATCTGGCCATTGATTTGGGAACTGCAAATACACTGGTATATGTGAAGGGCAAAGGCATAGTCCTGCGTGAACCATCTGTGGTCGCAGTGCGCAAGGATGCCAAGGCAAACAGAGTCGTGGCCGTGGGCAGAGACGCAAAAAATATGCTAGGGAGGACACCTGGAAATATTGTGGCTATCCGACCCATGAAGGATGGCGTAATTGCTGATTTTGAAGTTACAGAGGCCATGCTGCGTTATTTTATACGGAAAATACACGCTCGGCGGACCCTGATTCGGCCTCGAATCAATATAAGTGTGCCGTCCGGTATCACGCAGGTTGAGAAGCGAGCTGTCCGGGAATCCGCCGAGTCTGCAGGCGCAAGAGAAGTTTACCTGATTGAAGAGCCTATGGCAGCCGCTATTGGTGCGGGGTTGCCGATTACTGATCCGATTGCAAATATGATAGTGGATATGGGTGGAGGTACTACCGAAGTAGCTGTCATTTCTTTAGCCGGGATCGTCTACAGTAAGTCTGTTCGTGTAGCAGGTGATAAGATGGACAGTGCTATTTTACAGTATATTAAGAGGAAATTTAATCTGCTGATTGGTGAGCATTCGGCAGAAAAAATCAAGATAGAACTGGGCGATGTTATACCTGAAGAACCTTATAAGGAGATGGAAATAAAGGGTAGAGATCTGGTATCAGGGGTGCCCAAGACCATAACGATTAATTCGTCAGAAGTACGTTTAGCTATAACAGAACAGATAGACACAATAGTCGATACGGTAAAAAGCGTACTTGAGCAGACCCCCCCGGAATTGGCTGCTGACATTGTTGATAAAGGAATTGTTCTAACAGGAGGTGTGGCCTTGCTGAAGAATTTGGATAAGCTCTTGAGAGAGGAAACAAATCTTCCTATAATTATTGCTGACGATCCTTTATCTTCCGTGGTTTTAGGTGCTGGCATGTCTCTGGACAATCTTGATATCTTGAAAGAAGTTATGATCCATTAATTCATCCGGCTATATTTTTTCTGTTGCATATCGATTGTGCCATTTCGTACTGGAAATCCCAAAAAACGCATGACGGTATATTTAGTCCTGGCCGTTGTGGTTTTTTTGATCTTTGTAGTGGTGGGCCTGCGCCTTGGTTCACCGGCCGCTGTATCTCCAGTCAAATACTTTTTTGTGGACTTAACGGGCTATTTGCAAAAGGGCCTTTCCGGACCATCGAGATGGGGGAAAAAATTATGGCGATCATACCTGGCCCTTCAGAACGTTGAGTTAGAAAACAAGGCCCTTCGTCAAGAGGTGGTCCAGCTTCAAAAAGAAATTGGCCGGTACCGTGAGGCCCTTATTGCCAATGCCCGTTATAAGAGGTTATTGGGAATAAAAGAGGATGACGGCGCTACGGTAATATCGGCCAATGTGGTCGGAGTAGATTTGGCTCCATGGTTGGCCACAATTACTGTGGACCGGGGTCGCAAAGACGGGATAAAGCCGGGAATGGTGGTCATGTCCGGAGCGGGTGTTGTAGGCCAGACAATGGAAACTTCCCTCCATTTCAGCAAGGTTTTATTGTTGTCTGACTATAACAGCGCGGTAGCCGCACTTATACAGCGGAATCGAGCCAGGGGCATTATAAAAGGCGTGGGCGAGGGACGATGTTACCTGGCCTATGTGGAAAAAGTGGTGGATGTTGAGGTTGGGGATAGAATTATTACATCCGGCACTGACCGGATTTTCCAAAAGGGACTTCTGATAGGAAAGGTCTCTTCTGTAACTGAAGGTTCTATTTCTGATCTTTTCCAGGAGATCACTGTGACGCCGGCTGTTGATCTCAAAAGAATAGAAGAAGTGGTTGTTCTTGTTATAAATCAGCCCTTCGTGGAGTCACACCATTGAAAAAAGCGTTGGTCGTTATTTTTTTTGGGTACATTCTACTTTTAATTGAAACGGCCCTGGGCTTCCCGTTTCAGTCCGGACAAATCCGACTGGACGGTTTGGTGCCGCTTGTAGCTTGGTACGGACTTCAACACCCTTTACCTGGTGGTATCCTCGCTGTATTGGGTTTAGGGATCCTCAGTGAGCAGATGTCAGCCATGCCGGACGGCCTTTATGCTTTGGCGTATGCTGGTGAATATTTGATGATTCGATATATCTTAAATCACATAGTGTGTGTTGCGGCATGGCAACAGATGATGCTGGTTTCGTTTTTGAGTATTGAGGTCGTGGTGGTCCTTTTGATAGGTAGTGGTGCTGCCGAACTTTTGTGGCCTTGGGGGTTTGCCCAGGCCCTGCTCAACGGTGTTCTTGCCCCTTTTTGGTTTTTTGTCTTTGATAAAGCAAATTCGGTTATTTTCAGTGAGGATAAGTGGCTTGGAGTGAAAGAACACAGTGAAGCTTAAGGTCAAGACAATTTGGCGTGTCAAGCGCTTTGACCGGCTGGATCAGGAGGCAAACAAACGGAGGTGTGATATTGCCATTCTGATCATGTTTCTTTGCGTGGTTACATTTTGTGCCCGCCTATGGCATTTACAGGTTGTACAGGGAGAGCATTTCAGGGAACAATCCGAGCGGAATCGAACAAGATCTGTGCGTCTTCAGCCACCCCGGGGCAAAATTCTTGATAGGACAGGCCGTCTCTTGGCAGGGGTAAAGCCTTGCTTCAATGTGTGTCTTGTCAGGGAAGACGTAGGGGACATGGAAGCTCTCCTGGCCAAACTTTCTCCCTTACTGGGGGAGACGGAGGCTGAGATTCGGACTCGTCTCGGTTCAGAGCACAAAGGACCAAAATACGTACCCATAGTAATTAAGAGGGGGGCTGAATGGGAGACCCTTTCCAGGATTGAGTCCCGGCTCTTTAGCTTGCCTGGCGTGTTTATCGAGGTGACTCCTGCCAGGAAATATCCCTATGGTAGTATTGCCCCACATTTGCTCGGTTATCTCGGAGAAATCAGCCGGGAAGATATTGTAAAAGAACGTTATAAGGGCGCGCGTTCGGGTGATCTGGTGGGAAAATGCGGGATTGAGGAAAGGTTTGAAAATGATCTGGCAGGGATAAAGGGCCAACGCAGGTTAGAAGTGGATGCCGGGGGACGCTTGGTAAGAGTGATAGACGAGAAACCACCTGTTCCCGGGAAAGATCTGTATCTTTCCATTGATTTGGATCTTCAGCAGGTCTCGGAGGAGGCCATGAAGGGATATGTCGGAGCCCTTGTTGCCCTGGACCCTCAGACCGGGCGGATACTTGCCTTAGTGAGCAGTCCTGCTTTTGATGCGGATGCATTTGCCACGGGCATTAATAATGAGGAATGGAAGGCATTGAATGATCCTGTTTCAAGGCCTTTGCAAAACAAGGCCCTTCAGGGCAGATATGCTCCTGCTTCGACTTTCAAGATTGTGATGGCTGCAGCGGCTTTACAAGAGGGGATAGTTACAAAAAATACGTTGTTCAAATGTACGAGCCGATTCCGTTTAGGCAGAAGCGTCTTCAGGTGTTGGGATTGGCGTGGACATGGGCAGACCAATTTGTATAAGGCTCTGGTTGAGTCCTGCGATATCTATTTCTATCAGGTCGGTCTTAAGCTTGGGATTGAGAAAATAGAAAAATACGCCAAGGCCTTTGGGCTGGGATCAAAGACAGGGATCGATCTTCCCAATGAGAGCAGAGGATTTATTGCTACGCCGGACTGGAAGCTCGGAAGATATCATGAGCCGTGGCAGGAAGGAGAGACCCTCATCACAGCCATAGGCCAGGGTTTTACTCTCGTAACTCCTCTGCAGATGGCCTGTCTGATAGCTACCGTAGCCAATGGCGGCACCTTATATAGCCCGGTTTACCTGGAGAAAATGACAGGACCGGATGGCCACATAGTCACATCCTTTGAGAGTGATCCAAAGGATAAATTGCCGATTTCTGAATCAAATCTAAGGATAATCAGGAGGGCCTTGCTGGGGGTGGTAGAGGATAAAAAGGGTACGGGAAAACAATGCAAATTGCCTGATGTCCATGTGGCAGGCAAGACCGGTACCACGCAGGTGGTAGGACAGGCTGAACGTCGGCAGCATGAAAAACTAGATTGGAAACACAGAGATCACGCCTGGTTTGTGGCCTACGCTCCGGCAGAGAAGCCAGAGCTGGCGGTAGTAGTATTGTGCGAGCATGCCGGACATGGCGGCTCTGTTGCAGCACCTATTGCCCGTAAGGTTTTCGAGACGTGGTTTCAAATTCAATCTCCTCGGCCTGTACTAAGGCCCCACAAGACTGCTTTCAATGTAAACAATATAGATGACCATGTTTGATAGGCGATCTCTGGAACATTTTGACTGGTGGCTCTTTCTAGCTATTCTGCTGCTCATGGCTATAGGTTTTATCAACCTGAACAGCGGCAGTGCAGCTACCGACTATCCCTTTCAATGGAAACAACTTCAGTGGTACATAGCAGGCACCGTTTTGATGTTGAGTCTGGTAGTCTTTTTTGATTATCGTCTTCTTACGGTCTATTCTGTACACATTTACTTGATTATGGTTTTTATGCTTATACTGGTAGTTTTTATAGGTAAGACTGTAGGTGGATCACAGCGCTGGCTCTCTTTGGGGTTTATGAATATTCAGCCCTCCGAACTGGCCAAGCTCGCCACGGTTATTATTCTGAGTAGTTATTTTTACTATGACGACAGACCACAGTATGGTCTAATAGATTTATGGCGGCCTGTCCTTTTGATGCTTGTTCCAATTTTTCTGATTTATCACCAGCCGGATTTAGGGACAGCGCTGTTTCTGGTGCTGATTTTTGCTTCTTTAGTGTATATGGCTCGTCTCCATTGGACGTCCTTCCTGCTGCTGCTGGGCTCAGCAATTGCCGCTTTTCCTGTTGTATGGGAGTTTCTAAAGCCCTATCAAAGGAACAGAATTATAAATTTTTTTTCCCCGGAGAAGGATCCACTCGGTGCAGGATATCACATATCACAATCGAAAATTGCCATTGGTTCAGGACAGATCCTGGGCAAAGGTTACATGAAAGGGAGCCAGGCCCACCTCAACTTTCTGCCGGAGGTCCACACTGATTTTGCCTTTTCTATCTGGGCTGAGGAATGGGGTTGGGTGGGAGCTGTAATTCTACTGGGGATATTTTTCCTTATGCTATACCGTGGATTTTTGATAGCATCACAATCCAGGGAACGTTTCGGGGCCTTTTTGGCCTTTGGGATAACAGCCATGCTTTTCTGGCAGGTAGTGATAAACATAGGCATGGTCATGGGACTTATGCCTGTGGTAGGTATTCCTTTGCCACTTGTCAGCTATGGCGGCTCCTCGGTGTTTACTACGCTTATAGGTGTAGGGCTGTTGCTCAATGTAAGATCAAGGCGCTTCATGTTTCAGAAAGGGACAAGGACCCGGTAAGGGATTTCAATCAGATCTGTATTTCTGCCATTGTTTCAGGACGTTTCGCACATACCTCCTGGTCTCAGGGTAAGGCGGGATTCCTTTGTATCTTTCGACTTTTCCCGGCCCTGCGTTATAAGCTGCCAGAGCCAGGACCAAATTGCCTCTGAATCGTTCAATCAACCGGCTGAGGTACTTGGTGCCGCCCAGGATGTTTGCCTTGGGATCAAAGGGATTTGACACTGCCAGATTTGAGGATGTCTCAGGCATCAACTGCATGAGCCCAATGGCACCCTTTGAGGAACGGGCATCCGGAATCCCTCCTGACTCTATTTGTATTATTGCCCTGATCAAATCATGATCCAGACCATAGCGTGTGGCAGCCTCGGATATAATTTTCTCAAATTCCGAGTAATTCCTTGAAACATGTGGGGAAATATGTCTGGATCGGCTTTCCAAACCATAACGCGGATCTGTAGGCACGTTACTGAAGTGCCATGCACCGCGCTCATCCACAAAGGAATATATACTGCCCGCGCTGCTCACTCCTAAGTTGCAGAGAACAAGGAGTACACAAATCACAAACAGTTGAATTCCTGAGACTGACCATCTAAGGTGTATTGTCTGCATTAAACATTATTTCGGCACTTTTTCCCAATCAGTTAAAAATTTTTCAAGGCCTATGTCGGTCAATGGGTGATGGGCTAGCTGTGCTATTACTTTGTAGGGAATAGTTGCTATGTCGGCACCAATTTTTGCAGCGTCTAATACATGTATGGGGTGTCTAATGCTTGCTACTATAATTTCTGTGTCAAAGGCGTAATTGTCGAAAATCTGAATAATATCCTCTACCAGGTTCATGCCTTCATGGGAGATATCATCAAGCCTTCCAATAAAAGGGCTGACATAGCTTGCTCCGGCCTTTGCTGTCAGTAACGCCTGAAGCGGAGAGAATACTAAGGTTACGTTGGTTTTTATACCCTCACCTGCCAGTTTTTTCGTGGCCCTTAAACCATCGGTGGTCATGGGAATTTTGACAACGACATTAGAAGCGATTTCAGCCAGTTTTCCGGCTTCCTTTACCATGCCGTCAACGTCTGTGCTAATCACCTCAGCACTCACAGGGCCATCAATAATACTGCATATTTCTCTAATCCTGTCTTCAAAGGCGCAATTCTCTTTGGCTATAAGAGAAGGGTTTGTGGTCACTCCATCTGCCAGTCCCAGATCTGCTGCTTTGCGAATTTCGTCCAAGTTGGCAGTATCAATAAAGAATTTCATTTTTTATAACTCCTTTTCGTCCCTTTTCTTTAATAATAACGAGCCACTTGCAAAACTCAAGGATTTGTTCGATGGCA
>JAUWGF010000153.1:0-4499 GCA_030606515.1 Deltaproteobacteria bacterium
GGAACATCTTCTTAAAAAGGCTTCTTTAGCCCACAGGGAAGGCCGACTTGCTGAAGCGGAAAAAGGCTATCTGGAAATATTGAAAAACAAGCCTGATTGGGGAGCAGTACTGAACGCGCTTGGAACAGTATTCATGGATCAGGCCCAACCGGATAAGGCCGAGAGGGTCTTTGAGAAGGCAACAGAACTTAGACCTCCCTATTCCCCGGCATACTATAACCTGGCAAGGCTAAAGCAGCTAAAGAACGATCACAAGGGTGCTATAAGTACTTACAGGGCCATACTGGAGAAACAGCCTGATTTTGGTCAAGCATGGAACAATCTGGGTACTGCATACAGGGAGACTGGAGACCCGGATGAAGCTCTATCCTGTTTTCGCAGGGCAGTGGAATTCGCTCCCGGCATGGCAGAGGCATGGAACAACCTCGGCGTGGCACAGGACGAATTTAATATGATTCAAGACGCTGCGAAGTCATACAAAAAGGCCATTGAGATACGGTCAGATTATGCATCCGCCCACTTCAACCTTGGGGTTTCTCTACAAAAGCTCGGGGTATTCAAGGAGGCTGAGGATCATTACAAAGAGGTCCTTAAGACCAAGCCGAATGATAAGTCGTCAAGGTTCATGCTCCAGAGCTTGGGGACACTGGAAACACCTGATGCCGCCCCGGCGGAATACGTGCGCAGGGTCTTTGATGGGTGTGCCGGGACCTTTGAAAAAACCCTGGTTGAAAATCTTAAATACAAGACCCCTGAACTGCTTTTTGACCTTGTGCGCCCATATCTGACTGAAGAAATGACAGTTTTGGACCTTGGCTGTGGTACCGGCCTGGGCTCTCAATTCTATCGGCCATTTGCAAAAAAACTGATAGGAGTCGACGTATCGTTAAAGATGCTCGAAAAGGCCGCAGAGAAGAAAATCTACGACCGGCTTGAGGCCGTTGACATACTTCAAGACTGGGAATTCCCTCAAAAATTTGACCTGATATACAGTTCTGACGTCTTTGTATATTTCGGAAATCTGGACCCTGTAATCAGGTCCGCATCTTCTTATCTCAATTACGGCGGGATCATTGCCTTTTCAGTAGAAAGACTGGATGACAACAGCATGGGGCACCGGCTCTTTCCCAGCGGTCGCTATGCCCACTCGCAGGCATATATTCAAGATGTCCTGAGCCGTCATGGGTTACATATATTAGAGGAAGCCAAAGCAGATATCAGAAAGGAGTCAGGAAATCAGGTCAAGGGATTATTGTTTGCAGCAAAGAAATATTAGGCTGGACGCCCTTGGCTGATCCATTCCTTCCAAAACAAACGACTGGAAAAAAAAAGGCCCGCGCCCACTGCCACATAGACTCCCCACACCAGGATTCCGGGCAAGGGACTGACCCTCAAAGACATCCCCAGAAAGACCATAAACAGTATCATCCCCCAGCTTTTAAGAGAGAGAAATCCTCCAAGGCACCTGTCCCCTTCCCTGCTTAGTATCCGGGAAATTACCCGTTCTGCGGTCTTGTCAAAAATCAACCGTCCTTTCAGCACTCCAATGAGGGTGGCAACTATAAGCCACCAGGGATTCACAGCCCCCGGCAAGCTCATCATGTTACCGGCACCCCGCACAAACAGAAAAAGACCCACGATTGTCCACATGAGGGTCGCCAAAAGGACGTGTACCCTGACAGAGGCTGCAGGCTTGCGGGCCTCAAGCCAGCTTATGATTCTCTCATACCTGAAAGACATGACTCACGACAGACTAATTAATCATGGCCTTTTACAAAACCCAGAGTTTTCCAAGAGGCTCTATATTCCATTTAATGGGCATTCCTCACACCTTGGTTTTGTTTTTTTGCAGAAACTCTTACCAAGTATAACCCACAGTGCATGATATTCGTTATAGAGTTTTACATCGGCTGGAAGGTGGTCCATGAACAGGGAGCGAACCCCTTCATAATCGGCATTCCCGTCTATGAAATCGTGCCTCACAAGTGCCCTTATCGTATAGACATCCACTACAAAACTGGGAAGTTCTCCTGCATAAAGCAGGATACTGTCCGCGGTTTCCGGGCCTATGCCCTTAATATCAAGAAGCATCGGCCTTAATGTCTCAAGACCCTTTGAAAACATAGTGTCCAGATTGCCCCCAAATTCATCCACCAGAAAGGCCACAAAATTTTGGAGCCTCCCGGCCTTTACGTTGTAATAGCCGGCCGGCCGGATAATCAGGGCAAGCGACTCCCTTGACAGTTCATAAATGGCCCTGGGCCTCAAAAGGTCCTTATTCTTCAGGTTTGAAATAGCCCTTCTTACGTTTTCCCAATTCGTATTCTGGGTAAGAATTGCACCTGTGCACACCTCAAAGGGTGAGTCGCCGGGCCACCAATCCTGCGGCCCAAAAGCCGATAAGAGACGTTCATATATGGATATCAACCGGTCCCCGACAGGACCAACATATCCAGTAGTCAGACTGCTGAAAACCAATTGTCAGAGGACCTTTAACTACTTTCTGAATCAAATAACATATTCCATCAATCGCTTCTTATAAAGAAAACATATATCCAGCAAGCGGCAACTAAAAAACATGTCGCTCCCAGAATGGCAATATTCCCAACAATCACCTCCTGATTCTCTTTTGGAAGAGAATAGCTCAATGCAAAACATATGGCGACAGTGCCCACCAGTACTGCCAATGTCCTGACAAACTTGAAAAAGATTAGTAAACACAGCACAAGAATGGCCGGCACTATCACGTATGGATTGCTGGCTAAACCTATTAGATCAAAGCTTGACACGTATGAGATAATGTTTTCAGTCTTCAGCTTTGCAAAAATTGCGGCCCAGTCTATTATCCTGTCCATTGAATAACCTCCTAATGTTATCATCGGCCTTTTCCGAACAAACAATAACGGGCAAGCCGTTTCTTTTCTCCTAGCCCAGAGGATGCTATTCTGTAGTTGATATGCCTTATAGTCAAATCATTTCCTTAATGATAGCCATGGCTCTAGTAGCCGGGGCGCCGTCCGGTCCGGAACCAACTTTATCTCATGGGACCGTACTCCTTCTGTGGCTGGTGAAGAACTTAGGCTGGACAGCCCTGGTGGTCTGGGTCCTAAATCGGTCATATGCCGGCAAGGCACCCTCCCCGGTTCTTGATAGGCTTCAATGGGCCTCTTTGATCCCCTTGATAATTGACTTTTACCTGCTGGACATAAAGACCTATCTGGTATTCTTACCAGGTGTCTCTCTCTTTCCGACATTAATTGAAATCGTAGGAATCAGCCTGTATATCTTATATTTCATTCTCCTCTTGACTTCATACTGGTGGGTGCTTTACAGAAAAGGCCTTTCCGAATCTCCTTTACGTGAAGACCTGGAATTCAGGGTACGACTTATACTCCCTTTCCTGGTCCTCTACTTGATACTGGCCGTATCAGGGGATCTTTTAGGAGCAATCCCCTCCAATGAATTTCAGGAACTGCTCAAGAAGCCATTTGGAGAATTAGCATCTTCTGTCTTCTGTCTAATATTAATATTGGTCTTCATGCCGCCAATGGTGCGCATGATGTGGGGATGCGTGCCTTTTCCCAAGGGACCGCTAAGGAACCTGATCGAAGATTTCCTCAAACGCACCGATGTAAGTTGCAAAGAAATCCTCATATGGCCCATGAGTGGAGGCAGATCCTGCACGGCTGCCGTCCTGGGACTTGTCCCCGGATTTCGTTACATACTCTTCACCCCTTGCCTTGTGAAACACCTTCTCCCCCAGGAAATTGAAGCAGTCCTTTCTCATGAAGTGGCTCACCTGCGCCACAGGCACTTGCTTTGGTATATTTTTTTCTTGGGAACTTTCGCCGTCATTGCATATCGTCTCTTAGATCCCATAGGGACATGGCTGATATCCCGCCGTCTATTTCTTGAGATACTGACCCAGCTCCAACACTGGCCCAGTGCCCTTATTTCTTTCCTGGCAATACTTCCAATGGGAATATTGATTGTCCTGTATTTTCGCTTTCTCATGGGTTATTTCATGCGGAATTTTGAACGTCAAGCAGATCTCTCTGTGTTTGAATCACAAGGGCACCCATGGAATCTTATTAACGCCCTGGAAAAGGTCGCCATCCTGGCAGGAGATATTCGCGACCAGCCCAACTGGCATCACTTCAGTATTGCAGAGAGGGTGAATTTCCTGGATGAAGTTGCCCGGCGACCGATAGTAAGGGACGAATATGAAAAAAAGCTGCTTCTTAACAAAGGACTATTCATTGGCATTGCAAGCTTGCTTATAATTATACCAAGCCTCATGCCTATACAGTCATGGGAAGACTCGGCCAATAACAATTTAACTCAGCTATACATTAAACAGCTCACGAGCAATGGAGAGCAACGACCGGAATTGTATGTCATTATGGGTCATATCTTTGCCCAAAAAAAAGAATACGCCAAGGCTATAAAGGCTTATAAACATGCTCTGGATCTGGCACCTGATAATCCTGATATCTTGA
>JAUWGF010000027.1:0-13997 GCA_030606515.1 Deltaproteobacteria bacterium
GGAGGCGACAACATGGATCTTGCCCTTGCATACAGCCTCAGCGAAGGCTTGAAAGCCAAAGGTACCAGGCTTGATTACCTCCAGATGCAGACACTCTGGCATAATGCCCGTATGGCAAAGGAAAAGCTCCTTGCAAATCCAGAGATTTCAGAAGTCCCTGTAGTTATTCCAGGACGGGGATCAGGCCTTGTAGGCGGCACGGTCCGCACCGCCCTGGGAAAAGAACAGGTGGAATCCTTGCTGCTTGAAGGTTTTCTCCCTGCCTGCAAAAGCAATGAACGGCCTCAACATCATCCCAGGCTCGGACTCCAGGAAATGGGGCTGCCATATGTGAGCGATACTGCCATAACCAGACATCTCGCCAGGTTTCTTGACATCCATTCAGATAAATCCGATTCCTCCCAAGGTGTGCCGGGACCCACTGCCATCCTGTTCAATGGAGGGGTATTAAAGCCCCGGATTATACGCCGGCGCATATTAGAGATTATCGCTCCATGGCTGCGTGAAAAGGGATCTCCTGAACTAAAGGAGCTTGCGAGCCCGGATCTGGATCTTGCTGTCGCACAGGGTGCGTCATATTACGGCCTTGTTCGCAGAGAAGGGGGACTCAGGATCCGGGGAGGTATCGCCCGTTCATACTACATGGGGATTGAAGTCGCCAGGCCGGCAGTACCCGGCCTCCCTCCAGCCATAAAGGCCCTCTGTGTTGTTCCTCAGGGCATGGAAGAGGGCAGTTCAGTCTCCCTTCCGGAAAGGACTTTCGGACTCGTAGTCGGACAACCTGTGGAATTTCGTTTTCTGGCTTCTACTATCAGGCCGGATGATAGTGTTGGAGATCTGATCAATGACTGGGATGAAACCATAGAACCCATAACGACCCTTCAGACATCCATGGAGGCATCAGGGATTGAACCAGGAACTGTGATACCCGTTCAACTTGAGGCCACGGTAACGGAAATAGGCACCTTGGCCTTGTCCCTGGTTTCAAAAGAAAAAGACCTCCGTTTTGATCTGGAATTTAATGTGCGTGGCTGAGTATATTATTCCATGTCATCTATAGTGCCATTTGATTCCAGGGAACGTCTCCTGACCCAGGCCAAGAAATATATATCTGATCCAGGACTAATAATTGCTGAAAAGGATCGGGCAATACCTTTGCTACTGCGGGTGCTCAAGCTTGGGGAGCTTAAACTCAGACGAGAAATTATCTTATTATTGGGAAGCTTTGCCAAAGAGGATGTCTACTGGCCATTGTATGAGATTATGTGCGACCCGGAAGAGCCGGACGAACTAAGAGATCAGGCAGCTTTACACCTCAGCGTAATAGGACCCTTTCTGGATGACCCCCATGCCCTGATCAGAAAATTAATTGCAGACCTGAAAGACCCTGATACGGATGTTAAAGTCCGTGCCGTATTAGCCTTGGGCTGGGAAGGCAATATGGGAGCGGCTTTATCCCTGGTTGAATGTCTCTATGACCTTGATGAAGAGATACAGGAAGTAGCAGTCAGTGCGTTGTGTAATCTGAAGGACAGCCGTGTAATTGGGCTTCTGTTTGACAGGATGCAGCATTGCTCTCTGGACCAGAAAAGGGCCATCCTCTTTAATCTGTGGAGGTTCAAGGACAAGCAGAAAGAAGTTATTGAAATTTATAGAAAAGAATTAGAACGCGGGGAGCCTTCCCTGAGATTGGACATACTCATACTCCTGGGCCAACTGGACAATCATATGAACCACGAGGAACTCTATCGCTCCTTCCTCAAAGATCCCAATCCAAAGATAAGGGCCCTTGCCCTTGAGCGCCTGGGTGCCATGAGGTCAATAGAACTTGAGCATGTTCTCCCTTTTCTGGACGACCCTGCCATGGAGGTTAAAAGGACGGCTATAAGTATTGTCCAAAACTATAAGAAGTAAAGGTGGAAGGCTGAAGGTTAAAGGCTGAAGGCTGAAGGTTGTCAAGGATCTTCTACCTTTTACCTTCAGCCTTCTACCTATCCACCTAATTAGAAGCAAGGGGAATCTCAGGCATATAATCTTCAACAGCAGGAAATGCTCGAAGGTCCTTGGCAAGAGCCGCCTTTAAGAAATTATTTACCCACCAGAAAATGTTTCTGTGACGCACTACCTCCCTGAGCCTGTGCATCCTGTCATGCCTTTCCGCTTGATCCATGTGAAAGGCCTGATGAATGGCGTTGGACATCCCTTCAACATCATAGGGATTAACCATGATAGCCCCTCTGTGCAACTGGGCTGCAGCACCTGCAAACTCACTGAGAATCAGCACACCATTTTCTTCCATGTTGCAGGCACAGTACTCTTTTGCGACCAGGTTCATCCCGTCTTTCAGCGGAGTAATTATGGCGATTTCAGCCAAACGATAATAAGCCAAAAGCTCAGAGCGGTCCAGACTCCTGTAGAGATAGTGTATCGGCACCCAGCCTGATTGGGTAAACTGTCCATTTATTTCACCAACAAGACGGTATAGCTCTGCCTTAAGCATCTGGTATTCAGGGACCTCCTCTCTGCTGGGGACCACGACCTGAACCAGGGTGATCTTCCCCTGAAGTTCAGGAAAACGGGAAAGCGCGTCTTTAAAGGCTTCAAGCCTCTCCGGTATACCCTTGGTGTAGTCAAGGCGATCCACACCCAGTATCACCTGGCGATTTGGTAAAGCCTCGTGGAGGTACCATGCCATATCGGCCACCTCTTTAGATTCTGCATCCCGGGCAAAAGCATCGTAATCAATACTGATAGGAAAGGCACCTACCCTGACCCGCTTATCTCCAACAATAACAGTAACAACAGACCCCCTTCCAGAAGTCCTGATACCTGAGCTGATATGACGGAGGCACTGGATAAAATTCTTGCGGTCCCTCATGGTCTGAAAACCAACCAGTTCATATTCAAGGAGTGCCCTGAGGATCTGAGCCCTCCATGGTAATTTCATGAAGATGTCTGCAGGCGGAAAGGGAATGTGGAGAAAAAACCCTGTGTTCCTTTCTATTCCAAGCTCCTTAAGGGACTGGGCCATATGCATGAGATGGTAGTCATGGACCCATATATAATCGGTCTCACTGCTGTGCTTTGTTGTAATTTCAGCGAATTTGCGGTTGACGTTGAGGTACTGCTGCCAATACCTGGGCTTAAAATTACAGCGAGTCTGTAAATCATGGAACAGGGGCCAGATAACCTCATTGGAGAATCCATAGTAGTAGTCGCCGACCTCATCGGCTGAGAGCGGTACTGGATGGAGGCTATATCCGGCCTCACGAGACGCTGGTTCCATGAGCCCGGCAAGATCGGCATCATCAGTCCCTCCGGACCAACCGATCCAGACCCCTCCCCTGTTCCTGAAGACCGGAGCAAGGGCAGTCACAAGGCCACCTGCACCAGGCTTTATCTCCAATCCGTCAGGTCCATGGACCAGGCGGATCGGCAAACGGTTTGAAACTGCTACTATCCTGGTACCCGGGTCTTCCACACATTCCTCCTTTTCTTCTGTGTAACCAAAATTATAGTCTTCTAATGTTACATGCCCGGGCCCATTCTGAAAGAAATTGCAGGAGTTCCTTCGGAGGCTTTATCCAAAGATCCGCTTCCGTAGTCCTTAACTCGGACCTGACCAAGATCCCGATACCCCTGCCCTTTATAGCGCGAAAGGCGTCCTCATCAGTCCTATCATCTCCGAGATATGCAACAACCATATCTGAGCCTGATTCCTGAAAAATGGTCTCAACCGCTTGACCCTTGTGACATCCCGTAGCCCTGAATTCAAGCCCACCATCAAAGCCATAGAGACCAACACCGTGCCTTTGTTCTAAAGAAGACGAGACGCTACGGACCTGTGTCAAGATCTCCTCAGCCTTTTCTGGTGCAAGACCCCGCACATGGAATGCAATGCAGCCGGGCTTTAACTCACAACAGGACTCCAGGCCTGATGCTCCGGCCCAATCAAGGACCTCTTTCAAGACCTTATCTGCTTTAGCCCCAACAGGCCGAATCTTATATTCACCGTCTGCATAAAGCCTTTCCCTGCCGTGTGACCCCCATATCTCAGGAGTGACTTGCAGTCCCAGCAGGGGCAGGAGGTCTTCCACGCTCCTTCCGCTTATTACAACGACCCTGCAACCACCAGTAGCTATTATTTTTTCAAGGATCTTCCTTACCCCAAAATACGGCACCGCCTTATCCCGCTCCACTCTGAAGGGGGCAAGCGTGCCATCATAGTCAAGGAGTAAGGCCCTGTTTTTACTTCTTGTCAATAAATCCCAAAACAATAAAATGTCCAGTCCTGGAGAAAGGACTCTCATTATACCATATCTATCCGGTCTTCAAGATTATGAAGCACACCGATCATCAATGCAAGATATTCCCTCAGATGCCGTGTCAGGAGAAAATTCTCAAGAACAAGACGCCTCGCCCTGGTGCCCATCTCTTCCAACTTATCCTGGCGGTGCAGCAGATAACGGATGCGCAGGGCGGCGCCCTCAGGGCTTCTTACCCTGAAACCGGTAAAGTGATCTACTACCTGAAGACGAATTCCACCCGTATCTCCTCCGATCACTGGTTTTCCTTTCCACATTGCCTCTGTGACAGTAAGCCCAAAGCCCTCCTTTATGGACTTTTGAAGCACAATATCAGAAGCCCGTTGCAAGGCATTAATAGTCCTGTGGGCATCAGGTGGAAGAAGCAGTACATGGACGTCCTCGTCGTCTTCCGCAGCCTTCCTGACCTCCTCAAGCACCTTTTCACCCTCAGGGTCATCAGTGGCTCCGCCACCTGCCAAAACCAGTTGCAAAGGCACCATCTTCCTGGCCTGCCTGAAGGCCTCTATCACGCCAAGGGGGTCCTTAAACCGGTCAAACCGGGAAACCTGCAAAATAAAGGGTAAATCCGGCTTCAGACCAAATTGGTCAAAGACTCCCCTGATCTCCTCTCCGGAAAGATCAATGTTTTTTTCGCTCAGGGGATCTATGCTGGGGGCGATCAGGTATTGGGGATGAGGCAGGAGTTGAGCAAACTGCGCAAGGGAAAAAATACTGGCATCATAGTCCTGTATCCACTTTTTTAAATACTTCCATACCGGACGATATGGACGGCTGCAGTCTATATGGCACCTCCATACCCACTTTCCACGCCTATTGGGGCAGAAGTTGAGAAATGGCGCTGGTTGCGGATCATGTATAATGACAAAGTCAGCCTCTTCAAGGACAGGCCGAAGTTTCTCGGCATTCTCCGCGTTAACGGTTTCATAGGCCTCCAGCATGGCCTCGGACAGCTCTACCGGAAAGCCCTGGATGGCATTGTGAAACCCCTTGGTACATTGATAAAAATCAGGGCTACCCTCCAATACTTCCCACTTCACATCAAGACCCAGGGCCTCCATCATCGGAACCAGTTTCCTGAGGATCTCAGCCACTCCCCCACCTTCCTTGGTGGAATTTACATGAACAACCTTCATGCCTTTGAGGAGAGCAGCCAACTGGCAAAGGTGATTTACTACATCCCGGCCTGCCACTTCTGCATAGCGGTCAAGGAGTTCGTTCATGAGTTCCCTCCGCCGAAGTATTCCTCCAGCACCTTGGTGACCGTAAAACGCAGTTCTTTCAGAGAAGAAAAGAATGGATCAACAGCCCTGAGCTTAAGCCTGAGATCATTATATGTGTCACCCCACCCTGTCAACCAGGCGCTAAAGTCATCACTCCTGTCTTCCGTCCTCTTCCGGGCATCTATGAAGTGGTAAAATATGCTACCGATGGTCATTTCCGGCACTCCGGAAGGCAAATCTGACGGTATCTCCAGATAACGTCCGGTATCCAATACCACTATCTGGGAGCGGACAAAATGAAATTGCTCATCGGCCCTTGTCCAGGGCACAAATTCATTCTCGTACAGCCTGTCTTCTACCCGTTCCACCAACTCCTGCCTGACAGACTCAATATCTTCATAGTCAGTAGGGTCAATAACACTCAGCTTCTCTGCCAAGGCCTTTTCGTTAAGACGATGGTATACCCAAGCTGCAAAATCGTTACTATACTCAGGTTCATCGAACTGGGGTTCTAAAAAACGTCCCCAAAAGTGATGATATATGCTGCCCTCTGGAACTCTCAGCAGCCCTTCCTTAAACTCTCTCAAGTTTTGGGCCCTGTAACCAGTGGCCATGGATACAAGTGCGCAATCCCTTATGTTAAAGGGTTGAGTAAGCGGACTTTTGTCATCAGCTTGTTCAGCCATGCCAAGGGACCTCCTTTAGTCTTTCCTTAATATCAGAACAGCGTATAGTGCTACTATATCCACTTTCCCTTAAGCAGGCAAATAAAGAGGCTGGGCTGTTTCGAGAGAACCGTATCCAAAAACATTACCTGTCCATTGAAAATTTTCAGGTAAAAATTTCTTGACTTAAAAAACATCGAACTTATTTTTTTCCTGAGATCTATTTGACTTCATTTAAAGCAAAGGAGGAATATACCATGTTTGAAATTACACCTTGGCGGCCCTTGCGTGAACTGAGCAATCTTAGAAGGGAGATGGAGGACCTTTGGGGGAATTTGGCCGGTGAAAGAGAGTTTCTGCCGATGAAAGGGGAATGGATGCCTGCTTTGGATGTATCAGAGACAAAGGATTCCCTTATCGTAAAGGCTGAAGTCCCGGGCATGGAACCCAAGGATATTGACATCTCTCTCTCTGGCGACCTGCTGACATTAAAGGGGGAAAAGAAACAAAAAACCGAGGAAAAGAAAGAGAACTTCCATCGCGTTGAGACCCGCTACGGAGCTTTTTCCAGGACAATCAGAGTTCCTGTGTCAGTGGACTCCGACAAAATAGAGGCATCCTACGATAACGGTGTCTTAAAAATTGTCCTCCCCAAAAAGGAAGAGATAAAGGCAAAACAGATCGAAATCAAATAGGGCTGATCCTATCCCGATCTTCCAAAAAAAGAAAGGCGGCTTTAATTGCCGCCTTTTTCTTTAGAGCCGTTTACAAAACCCATATTTTCTCGGAACTGCCGTTCCGTGATCAATGTCCCGATGGCTGCGTTGCTCGCCTGCCTGTGCGTCGCACGCAGACAGGTCAAAAATGCTCACGTACCCCAAGTACACTGCACTTTTTTAGTCTCTTGAATATAATCCTGTTAATATTGCTTCTGCTAGAGTACGACCCTTCATTAAATTCTCTAACTCGGCTTTTTTCGTTTTTTCATCAACTTCAAGAACTCTATCCAGAGCATATAAGCGGAATTCATATCTATGAATGGCCGAATCAGGGCAAGGCCCTTTATAACTTTGCTTCCCAAAATCATTTGTTCCCTGTGTACTTCCCTGAGGAACAATATTTTCTTTTATTTCTCTTATATCCGCTGGGATATTAAAGATAATCCAGTGAACCATTGTCCTTATTGGAGAGTCGCGGTCTTCCATTGTCATAGCAAAACTTTTTGTCTTTTCCGGCACATCTTCTATTATGAATTCTGGATTATTGTCACCGGCATCGCATGTATATTTCGCAGGCATTAACCCATTATTTTCAAAAACACTCTTTAGTTTCACTTAGTTTACCCCCCTTTTCCTTTGTTCAAACTAAACTAAATTTATAGTATAAGAATTCCCTTTTTTCAGAAAAGCGCCAAACAACAAATCCATCCAGACAAGCGCAAACCAGTCCTTTTACAATTGCCTTACCTTACGGTATGTTATTTCCATATCGCAACCTAGTCAAGCTCTTTAGTGCCTATTCCAGTGAAGGATGCCAGTCAATCCATGAAAGCCTGAAGTCTGAAGCTGAAAGCTGAAAGGGGTTGATTGCGATAGCTCTTTGAGCTGTGAGCTTTCAGCTTTGAGCTAATTTTGTTTTGGTTATTCAAAAGGATTTTTCAAAAGAATGGTCTGCTCCCTGCCAGGACCCACTGAGATCAGCATTATGGGTGTTTCAGCCATATCCTCTATGGTCTTGAGATAGTCCCTGGCCTCTTCAGGTAAATCATCAAATGATCTCATTTGGCTGAGATCCTTCTGCCAACCGGAAAGTGTCCTATAAATCGGCTTTATTGACTCGACCTCCCGAATATTGGCAGGCATATAGGTATGTCTGGTTCCTGAAATATCGTATTCAGTGCAGATATTGAGTTGACCAAGGCCACTCAACACGTCAAGTTTTGTGATAACCAGCCCATCCAGTCCATTGATCCTGACCGCGTCCCTCAATACCACACCGTCAAGCCATCCACAGCGACGGCGACGGCCTGTGGTTGAACCGAACTCGGCTCCCTTTTCCTGTAAATGGTCTCCCACCGCATCCTCCAGTTCTGTAGGGAAAGGACCGGCACCTACCCTTGTAGTGTAGGCCTTGCAAATTCCTAGCACTCTATCGATCTTGCTGGGACCTATTCCTGCCCCACAGCAAGCCGCCCCGGCCACGGTATTGGAGGATGTAACAAAGGGATAAGTCCCATGATCTATGTCCAACTGAGTGCCCTGAGCACCCTCAAACAGCACATTCCCCCCTTTATGCAGCGCATCATCTATCAATACAGAGACATTGTCTATAAAAGGGGCAAGACGCTCGGCATAGTCCTGAAACTCACCATAAATGGTCTCAGGATCAAGTGGATCGGCATTCAGCAACTTGGTCAGATAGAAGTTCTTTTCTTTTACGTTATCCTCGAGTTTTTCTCTAAAGAGCGCAGGGTCAAGAAGATCAGCTACTTTGATACCATTTCTGACTATCTTGTCATCATAGCATGGCCCTATACCCCGTCCCGTGGTCCCGAGCTTTTTCCCCTCGGCCTTGGCAGCCTCTCTGGCATGATCCAGGGCCTTGTGGTATGGCATTATTAGGTGTGCGTTTGGGCTGAGCCGCAATCTGTCGGCAGTTACAGGCCTACCCCTTGAGGCAAGCCCCTCAAGTTCCTGAATAAAGATTGACGGATCAATTACAACTCCGTTCCCAATCAGACAGAGCTTGTCATCATTTAGAATCCCTGAGGGGATCAGGTGAAAAATAAACTTTTCGCCTTCCACTACCAGGGTATGGCCGGCATTGTTGCCACCCTGAAAACGCACTATGACGTCGGCATACTCTGTCAAGAGGTCTACTATCTTCCCTTTGCCTTCGTCACCCCACTGCGTTCCCACTACTACCAGCGTTGACATAAAAAAGCCCTCCCCTCTTCACTTTTACGGCCATTCAGGATACTTAGATCATTCTAAAAAGTCAAACAAACTGCCCTTGGAAAACAGCTCACAGGTAATAGCTCATTGGGAAAACAGGTATTCAGCGACCACGAGCCACGAACTATGAACTATAGACTACGAACTACGAACCATCTTTCATATGCAAACAATGCATCATATAGTACGCTCAAGAAAATCACATGACAACTCCTGATCAGCAAAACAAAAAATCCAATTCATCACTATTCCTGATAGATGGCAGTTCGTATCTCTACAGGGCCTATTTTGCCATACGTCAGCCCCTGACTACCCATGATGGATTTCCTACCAAGGTAATCTACGGCCTTACAAATATGCTCTGGAAGGTACTAAAAGAAAAAGACCCTGAATATGTGGCTATTGTGTGGGACGCTAAAGGCCCTAACTTCAGACACGACCTCTATGCCGATTACAAGGCAAACAGGCCTGCGATGCCTGATGATATGAGCGTTCAGATCCCACATGTAAGAGAAATAGTAAATGCCCTGGGGCTCACACAGCTTGAGAAAAATGGCTATGAGGCAGACGATATAATTGCCACACTGGCACGGCGCATCACTGATCAGACCATTATGATTGTCTCCGGCGACAAAGACCTCCTTCAGTTGATCGGACCACAAGTCAGCATATGGGATTCGATGAAAGACGAAGTTACAGATCTTGATGCCTTTCACCAACGATTCGGCATCGAACCGCTTCAATTCCTGGATGTAATGACACTGACCGGTGACACCTCGGACAATATCCCCGGTGTGCCTGGAATTGGCTTAAAAACCGCTTTAAAACTCATAAAGAGCTATGGCTCAGTGGATAACCTTATCAGGCACCTGGATGAGATCCCCAAGGGAAAATTGAAAGAGCGTCTTGAAACCCACAAGGACCGCCTAGACCTTTGGCGCAGGCTTGTAAGCCTTGCAGACGATATAACCGTCCCCCTTGACATTAACGCGTTTCGCAGAAACCCGCCTGACCAGCGAAAACTGAGACAGCTCTTTAAACAATTCAATCTTACCCGCTTTTTAGACCAGATGGTGCCGGAACAGACCATCTCATTTAAGGAATATGAGCTGATACAATCCCCGACTGATCTTGCCCGCTGGGCAGAGATGGCACGAAAAGCCTCAAGAATAGTCATCGACACAGAGACCACAAGCGAATTTCCAATGAAGGCAAAGCTTGTTGGGATCTCTCTCTGCATTACACCACCAAAGGCCGCTTACATCCCTGTTGGACACGAGAGTCAGGAGCCCCAGCTCAATTTGTCTCAGGTGGCCGAGGCCCTTGGGCCAATATTTTCAGACCGGAAAATCGAAAAAATCGGGCAGAACATAAAATATGACCTGATTGTCCTTGCCAACCACGGAATGGAGCTAAAGGGAATATCCGGAGACACAATGGTGGCCTCTTACCTCCTTAACCCCTCAAAGCGCCGTCACAACCTTGCTGAGATATCACAAGAGGTGTTGGGGCACCGCATGATATCTTTCAGAGAGGTAACTGAAACACAGAAAAGGGTCAAAAACTTTGCCTATGTGCCCTTACCTCTTGCCAGGGATTACTCTTGCGAAGACGTTCACGTAACTTCTCTTGTCCAAAAGGCCCTGTGGAAGAGGTTAAAAGAGAGCGGCCTGCTGGAACTGTTTGAGCAGGTTGAAGTGCCTTTGATACGGATATTAGCCCGAATGGAGATGGCCGGAATTCTTGTTGATATAGAAGGACTTGATGCGCTGTCAACAGAATTTTCTCAAAGGCTCTCTGACCTGGATAAAAAAATTATCGAGCTTGCAGGAGAGCCGTTCAACATAAATTCTACGAAACAACTGGCGGAAATACTTTTTGTAAAGCTCAAGCTTCCTCAGAAAAAAAAGACCCGCAAGAAGACCGGGTATTCCACAGACGTAGAGGTACTTAAGGAACTTGCCCAGTCTCACGAGCTTCCACAACAACTCCTTGCCTATAGAAACCTGACAAAGCTTAAGTCTACTTATGTGGACGGGTTAAAGAGGATGGTCAATCCTGATACAGGGCGGGTCCACACATCCTTTAACCAGACTGTCACATCCACAGGCAGGCTCTCATCCAGTGATCCCAATCTCCAGAACATTCCTGTCAGGACAGAAGAAGGCAGGAGAATCAGGGCGCTCTTTATTCCTGCTCCAGGGAACTTTCTCTTATCCGCGGATTACTCCCAGATAGAGCTGAGAGTCCTTGCCCACTATTCCGGGGATGAAGCTTTGGTAAATGCCTTCAAAAACCATGAAGATATTCACCGTCTTACCGCGGCAGAGGTCTTTAGCGTGTTTCCGGAGCTGGTTACGCCGGAAATGCGCAGAGCGGCCAAGACCGTTAACTTCGGAATAATATACGGAATAAGCGCCTTTGGTCTGGCAAAGGAACTGGGTATTGGAAATAAACAGGCAAAGGAGTTTATCGACCGCTATTTTGCGAAATATCCCGGTGTAAAACGCTACATGAAGGAAACTGTAGAAAAGGCCAGGGAACAGGGGTACGTCACCACACTCCTTGGTCGCAGGCGCTATATCCCTGATCTTAAAAGCAGGGTCAGGACTGTACGAGAATTCGCCGAGAGAACCGCTATTAACACACCTATTCAGGGCACTGCAGCAGATATAATAAAGCTGGCCATGATAGAAGTTGACTCAAATATCCAGGCAGAAAAAATACCCTGCAGGATGTTGCTCCAGGTACATGACGAACTGATAATCGAAGCGCCGGAAAAAGAAATAATAAAAGTCACCACGATGGTGAAAAAGACCATGGAAAATGTAATGGATCTTGCCGTGCCCCTGGAGATAGATGTTGGCTGGGGAGTTAATTGGGCTAAGCTTGAGAATAAGTAATCGGTATCCTTAAAAAAAATAGCGGACTCGCAACTCCAGCTTGTTGCTGTTCATTTTCTCGCCATATTCGGTGAATTTTCCGCCATTAAGATACGAAAAACGCAACCGTAATTCCCAGTTCGTAAATCCTGTATAGACCATCTCCGGGCTTATGGAGTAACTCTTGTCATCAAGGTTGATAATTGTGAAAAGGCCGGGTGAAAAGTATAGAATATCAAAGGGTTCCTTCTGGGTAAATCTTGCATAGAGATAATTGCGACCAGGTTGCGACTTGCCATAACCTCGCAGACTCATATCTCTTGCCCTTTCAAGAAATACATCACTGCCTGAGGCAAGAAACTGGTTTTCACCGTCTGAAATAAGTTGAAAAAAACGTTCCATCTCTTCTTCAGTGTACCCGGCATCATTGTGGTAATATTCAATAATGCCTGTCATATCATTTTCCCATAAATAGCGGAGACCAAGGAGATAGGAGAGCGCCGCAGTTTCCTGGGCCAGGGCGGAGCCATCATCCTGAAGGACTACTCTCCTCTGGCCGGGAACATAGCCAAGCTCCCCATGAATTTCAAAATTCGGCGCCAGGTTTCTGGAAAAATCCAGGCCATAACGGGTGGAACGGCTGTCACCTGTGTACAAGATCAAGTCGATGTCCGTATCCCGATACAGGAGATAAAGCTTGGCTGCCAGATTCACATTGTTTATCTCACCAAAATCTTCATTGACTCCCTGCCACACCGGAAGAATCACTGTGGTAAGAGCAGCAGTCTGCAATGGTCCTGAAAAACTCTTTATAAGATCAACTTCAGTTGTTATGTAGCCCTCCAGCGCCTCTTCCGGATCATTGGGGTCTTTGTGGCGGTTGATAAAGCCGACCGGATTCCACGCATATCCCTTGCCCCACCTGTATAACTTTTTGCCCACACCAGCAGTAAGAACAGGCGCCGGTTTGATGCTGACATAGGCCTCATAGACATCTGCCATGTCAGACCAGCCAAGATCATCCTGCTGAGCAGAAGCCTTAAGGAGCCAATTGAAACTAATTATCTCTTTGGTGTAGTAACCGTCAATCTGCAGACTGCCGGAGAAACGATCAAGTGTCGACCGGGGCTGGTCTGAGAGGTTTAACCGGGCAAAAGCAGAACCCTGGTTAATATCCATGTGCTCCCACTTTAGCTCTGCATAGCCTCCCATTTCCAGGGCCTTTTTTTCAAACTCCTCCAGTTCAAAACTGAGTTCGTCATCTGCGTACAGAAAAGCAGGAGAGAAAAGGAGCAAACTAAGCAGAAAGCCTGCAAGATAGGAGCCGGTGCTATCGCAATTCATCAACCTTGGACAGGTAATTGAGGGTAAACACTTCGTCCGGCAGTTCTTTCTTCTTGACTTTGGCAAAGAGCATTACAGACCGATAGCCCTTGTG
This sequence comes from Deltaproteobacteria bacterium, assembly GCA_030606515.1. Classification (GTDB taxonomy): domain Bacteria; phylum Desulfobacterota; class Dissulfuribacteria; order Dissulfuribacterales; family UBA3076; genus UBA3076. The sequence goes on from JAUWGF010000027.1 coordinate 13,488, forward strand.
GAGCGGGCTGTCCGTCTCAAGCATTGACGGCCTGATAAGGCCTTGGCCGAAATCCTTGATTTTCGTATAGTGCAGGGTCTTGATGAGCATGCCGCTGATGGCATAACATTCAATGGTGGTTGGCAAAAATGTCTTTTTATCCACCTTCATCTTCAAGTTGTTATAGGCAACTGAGGGGGACTTGGCCTTCAGTTCAAGCAGGTAGGTGTCACCCTGGTCGGTTATCTGTTCCGCGTTATATTCTACGCTGTAGTCCAGTCGCAGAATGTCGGAATTGTTGAATATCCCGCCCACGACTGACTGCAGACTGGTAATACGCAATGGTCTGCCCACATTAGGGATGTAGAGCCACATATTATCGCCCAGGCGTAAAGTAGAGCGGCCCTTTTCACTGGCCGGCGAGAGAAACAAGGCCACCATTTTGTCCTGTCCCTTCTTAACCGTATAAAGGACAAACTCCTTTTTTGAGCCATCGGGCTCTATGTTGATCAGCTTCCGGTACATCTCATA
>JAUWGF010000182.1:0-3421 GCA_030606515.1 Deltaproteobacteria bacterium
ACGAGGATTAACGCAATAAGGGAGGCCGGAGCCAAGGAAATAATCCTGCTCGTTAGCTGCCCACCCACTCGTTTTCCCTGTTACTACGGCATTGATTTTCCTACCACGGGCGAGCTGATAGCTGCCAAACAATCCGTGGAGGAGGTCCGCGAATTCCTCGAGCTGGACGGACTTCACTACCTGGACATTAAATCAATGCTGAAGGCTGCAGGCGGAGACCCTCGGCGTTTTTGCCTTGCATGTTTCAATGGCGAATACCCGCTTCCTGTAGATGAATGTGTTGAAAAGCTCGGGCTGGAGAGACCGAACGCCCAAAAACACAATAGCGATTAGAAATCGTAGGGATCAAACGCGTAAGAGATCGTCTGGACGATGACTTTGTAAAGGATGCCATGCACGGGTGATCTGGGTAAAAAGTATGGCCCTAACTATGAGGCGGCTTCTCTGAACGTTCTTCGAAATTCGGTAATTACAGTTTTCATTTCTGCAAAAAAATTCTCGTCAGTAGGGCATGATTCACACTGGTAGTTATTTGGACAGGGAACCAAAGAGCGGTTCCCCATTTTCATGCTGCGCAGTCGCGGCGTCTTTTCATCCGGCACCATTTCAATACAGCCTGTGGGGCAAATGTAGGTACAGGCACCGCAGCCTATACATATATCCGATGCCACCTTAAAGGGAGTAGCCACCTCGCGATCGATGCCCCTATTGGCAAGCCCTATTGCACCAACTCCGACAACCTCCTCGCAAAAGCGGACGCAGAGACCGCACAGGATACACTCATTTGCCTCCCTCTTCTTGAACATGGAGGACTCGATACCCATCTGTTTGGCCATGGTCCGGATCACCGGGACTTCAGGACACCTTGCCAGCAACAGTTCCACAATCATCCTTCTGATCTGCCTGACCCTGGAAGTATCGGTAAAGACCTCCATGCCTCCTTCTGCGGGAAAATTACAGGATGTCACCAGACTTCGTTGCTTATTATGAACGACTTCCACCATACAGAGGCGACAGGACCCGTATGGCTTGAGGGCTTCGTGATAGCAGAGTGTGGGAATAAAGACACCGGCCTTCCTGGCCGCATTGATGATTGGCGTCCCCTGGTCGATCTCGACCCTCAGTCCATCAACTATTATAGGTACTTTCACTACTTGCTCTCCTGAGCCGCTTGCAAAATCTTGAGTTCTGCAAACGGCTCAACTATTTAATTCGAATTGCCTCCAGCTTACACAGGCTGTAACAGATACCGCACTTGATACACTTCTGAGGGTCTATACTGTGTGGCTTCTTTTTCTTGCCAGTAATGGCCTTTTCCGGACATTTTACTTTACAGAGAGTGCAACCGTTGCACAGTTCTTCGTCGATATAATATTCAAACAGGTTCCTACATACACCCGCACGGCATTTCTTGTCGTATATGTGCGCATCATATTCATCACGGAAGTAGCGGATAGTACTCAACACCGGGTTTGAAGCAGTCCCGCCCAGGCCGCACAGGGATGTCGTTGTCATGAAACGGCCCAATTCGGTCAGTGTCTCAATGTCTCCGTGTTCCCCAAGGCCCTCACAGATATTTGTCAGGATGTGATGCATCTGCTTCAGCCCTTCTCTGCAGGGTATGCACTTACCGCAAGACTCGAAAAGCAGGAACTGTATGAAATACCTGGCAAGATCCACCATGCACGACGATTCATCCATCACAATCATGCCGCCGGACCCCATGATGGCGCCGGCCTCTCTCAGGCTGTCATAATCAACCGGCATATCTATCTTGCTGATAGGGATACAGCCCCCGGATGGTCCTCCTGTCTGGACTGCCTTGAAACGCTTGCCCTTTCTGATCCCACCTCCTATGCCAAAAATGATCTCGCGAAGCGTGATCCCCATCTCCACTTCGACCAGACCTGTATTCCTTACTTTGCCGACAAGTGAAAATATCTTTGTCCCCTTACTGTTGTCTGTTCCGATATTGGAATACCAACCAGCGCCCTTTGAAAATATCTTGGTTATGTTGGCAAAGGTCTCCACATTGTTCAGGACCGTAGGTTTTCCCCACAATCCTTTAATGGCAGGGTATGGAGGTCTGGGTCTCGGCGTGCCGCTTCTGCCTTCAATCGATATCATGAGGGCAGTCTCTTCGCCACATACAAAGGCACCAGCGCCTCTGTCTATCTTTATGGTGAAATCAAGGCCTGTACTCAGGATATCCTTACCGAGAAGGCCATACTCCTCTGCCTGTTGAATGGCAATCGACAAGTGTTCGATTGCTATGGGATATTCCTGTCTTACATAGACAAATCCCTGACGCGCCCCGATTGCAAAGGCGCCTATAATCATTCCCTCAATAATACTGTGCGGGTCTCCTTCCATGAGGCTGCGATCCATAAAGGCGCCCGGATCACCTTCATCGCCATTGGCAATTACGTATTTGATATCACCAGGAGCAGCGCTGCAGATCCTCCATTTTATCCCGGTCGGGAATCCACCTCCGCCCCGTCCCCGTAACCCGGAGGCCACAACCGTCTCTACGACTTCTGCCGGGGTCATGGTGGTTAAGGCCTTACCAAGAGCGGAATATCCACCACTGGCAATATAGTCCTCAATATCAGTCGGATCGATCTTGCCGCAGTTAAAGGAGATACTCTTTTTCTGTTTTATATATACAGGAAGAGAGCGTTCATACTTGGTACGTTCCTTGGTTTCAGGGTCTTTCCACTGCAGACGTTTAACAAAATTACCGTTTATAATTGTTTCGGAAACAATATCCATAACATCTTCTGGTCTTACGCGGCAATAAAAGATATTCTCCGGCTCAATAACCACAATCGGGCCCATTTCACAAAAACCATGGCACCCTGTCTTCTTTATTTCCACCTTGTCCTGAAGGCCATGTTTTCTGATCTCATTTTCCAAGCCGTCAATAATCTTCACTGACTTCTTTGCCCTACAACCAGTGCTGATGCAGGTTCTAATAACAGTCTTCCCGGGATCTCTCTTCTGAAGAATCGATTCCCTTAAACTATCCAAGTCTGCTATGGTTCTAATCTGTTGCAACCTCTTGCCTCTCATGTCCTGCGCTATAAGCTGCCAGGATATTATCTATTTTCCCGGGAATCACCGCATCGTGATAATCTTCGTCTATCTGTATTACAGGCGCCAGAGCACAGGTCCCCAGACAGTTGACTGTTTCCAGAGAGAACATGCGGTCTTCTGTCGTCTCTCCTTCCCTGACATGCAGAGTCCTCTTAATTCGATCCAGATTTTGCATTGCCCCGCCAAGATGGCATGCGGTTCCGCAGCAGACCTTGATCATGTGACGCCCTCTTGGCACCAGGCTGAAGGCCTTGTAAAAGGTAACGATGTCAAAAATCCTGGTAAGGCTCAGTTCAAGCTTTTCGGAAATATAGCGAAGGGTCCC
>JAUWGF010000172.1:0-3795 GCA_030606515.1 Deltaproteobacteria bacterium
GGAAGTCACACGGAAGAGCTATACGAGGCTATCCAGGACTTTCATTTAAGAGATGATCAAATGAACAAATGAACATCGAACATCGAACATCGAACATCGAATGTTGAATGGGGGAAACGGCTGAAAAGTAACAGAAATAGCCATTGAATGTTCGGTAGTTTGGTCTTTGTTTTTTATTCGACGTTGGACGTTCGATGTTCGATGTTCGACGTTCATCTTTCAAACATCGAGGATGCTTTGATGGCAAACGTATGTTATAATTATATGTTTTGGAATTTCTACAATCCATTGAATTTACAGGGGGTGGTTGAGGTAAGTATTCTTGTCTCGCATCTGGAATATTGGAATGGTGGAATATTGGAATGTTGATATTGAAAGAAGCTTTTCCATTTATTAGCTTCCCTGTCAAGAAGGGTTTTTTTGCCAACAGACCAATGATCCATTCTCCCAGAACCCATTATTCCATCATTCCAGGATTCCAGGATTCCAATTGGGGCGAAGCCCTAAGTTCTAATTTATGTCAGATCAAACTATAGTGTATTCAAATATAAGGAGGCGTTTATGACCCGTCCGGAGCGAGATGGTTCCACCCGGCGGAACCAATTGATTAAAGACCTTGAAAAAGAGATGGAGAATAATCGGAAGTCCGTCATTGCGGCCCTCAGGCTCGGAATGGTCTACCATAATGCAGAGAGACTGGAGGATGCAGAAATCGCCTTTAATTATGGCCTAAAATTAGATCCATTGTCTTTTGAGATACGGCTCAACCTGAGCACACTCTATTTCCAGATGGGTAGACTTGATGACGGCATAAACGAGAGCAAAGAGGCACTCAAGATTCGCCCCGAGTCTACTGAGGCCATGGCTAATATAGGCGCCGCCTACATTCATACGCAGAGATGGAAGGATGCGGCAGAATATTTCAATAAGGCCCTTGAGATCAAACCGGAAATGATTACTGCTCTGGCCAATCTTGTCACTGTCAACGTGGAGCTGGATGATTTGGACAGCGCTATTGCAGCCGGGGAAAAAGCCATCAGTCTGGCCCCTAAATTTGGGGTTGCCCACAATAACCTCGCTGTTGCCTACTACTACCACGGGGATTATGACCTGTCCCTTGATCACCTTGAGAAGGCCAGAAAGATAGGATACGAGGTTTCTCCTAAGTTTGAGGAGATGGTCTCTGCCAAGGCGGAGTCAAAGAGAGAGGGAGGCTAGATCAATCCATGGCAAGGGGAAAGAGTGCTTATGAGCCCGCCTGTCCATTCTGTGGCAGTCCCATTGATCGTCCAAAGAAGGTGGAGCCAAGGAGACTTGGAGACTATGACTGCGGTGCATGCAAGTGCGGAGCAGTATATGTCCACGATATCACAGGACACAATCTTGGTGCAGCCTGGGTTGAGGCACTTGGCTTTGCCTGCAATGATGATTGGGACCTGGCGTGGAGTCTTGCGCCGGGAGAGGACTATCAGGATGCCTTTTTGGAGAATTATGATATTGAGTCCCACCTTGTTCAACCCACCGGCCAGACAAAGGATGAGAAAACAGTAAAGGCCGCGCTTGTCTTTATTAGAATGGTAAAAGACGTTCGTGAGGTCACACATGAGGGTGTCAGAGAGAAGCTGGAATTACTCTCAGAGCCCCGGATTCCTGCTGAAGAAAGAGATAAAGCCTATATTGAAAGGAGATCACACCGGTACTCCAAACAGGAGGTCGAAGTCCTTGTTCAGGCTGGAGAGGTTGAAAAAATCACGGCAATGGCCCTTGAAGACCCCTTGGTTTTAAGAAAGATTCAACGCCTTCTGTATTCAACAGATGAGATGTTGATGTGGAAGGCAATTACTACATTGGGTGCAGTTGCAGGGGCTTTGGCCACAGACAGGCCTAGCTTAGTGGGCGACCTGGTAAGGAGGCTCCTTCTGGCCAGCGGCGATTCAGCAGCCACGAACTGGGGATCCATAGAGACAATAGGCGAAATAATACGTGCTCAGCCTAAAATATATGGCTCATTCTTGCCGCACATACTTGGATTCATAAACGATCCGCCCTCTTGCCCGGCTGTACTTTGGGTAATTGGCCGAGTTGGTGAATTACATCCGCGAGTGGTGAGGTCCAGCTCATTTTTTGCCTTATTTGCCCTGCTGAAGAATCCCGAGCCGAAGATACGGGGCCTTGCAGTGTGGGCATTTGGCCGCATGAGAGCCAAGGAGGCGTTGAAGGCCATACAAGAAATGGCAGACGATACCCAGGAACTCAGACTATTTGATGGGCAATCCATCATATACAAAACCGTTGGGGAACTGGCTAGAGAGGCTGTCGGGCGTATTGAGGGCCAGCCAGCCACTAGACCAGGAAGGGGATGAAATGGATGAGCAAACGGCTTCGACTGTAAAAGAAGAGAAAGATAGGGGACTCTCCAGGGCTGAAGCCCTGTACCGGGAGGCAAAAATTATGAGCGTCCAGGGGAGGTCCCTGGACTCCCTTGAGAAATTTGAGGAGGCCCTTGAAATTTTTGAAGCCGCTGACGGAAAAGACGTGGAGGTTGCAAACATCTGTGAGCAGATAGGAGATCTCCGTACAATGCGGGGAAATTTCAAGGGGGCCATACCTGCCTATCAGAGGGGACTGGCAATATGTGAGAAGAAAAACGACCCAGTAAGTACTGTTTTGCTGGCAGAGAAAATCATTGATCTCTACAGACAGTTAGGGGATCTGGATAAAGCCCTTCCATACTATTTTCGAGCACTAGAGCTGGTGGAAAAGCTCGAGGATATCGGCAAGGTCGGGCTATATCTTACAGGAATAGGTGATATTTACCAAAAGAGGAATGAACTGGATAAGGCCCTGGACGCATTTAAGACAGCCCGCAATATATATCAAGGCACGGCGTACAGGGAGAGGACGGAGATACTTGAAAAGGGCATAAGTGCCATTGAGGAGGCCATGTTGGCCGGGGCTTCTAAGTGATTTATTCAGTAGTGCCAAGGAGCACGGCAGCCACGGGCCACCGTCTCCTGCCGAGATCCTCACCCTTCAATGCTGCGGAGAGTTCATAGAGCCTCTTTTGAAGAGGGGCCAGGTTAAGGGTAGGATAGGTTTTCCCATGCTCAAAGCCGGAGAGTCCGCATACATGGCTTTTATCACCGATCACTGTGGGAATCCCATAGGTGCGGCAGTTGATGGGCCGGGTCTTATAACAGATGCACTCTCCGCTGTCAGCCAACAGAGGGCACCTGATACGGGCAAGTGAGAGGTCGGCCTTGGCGGTGATTAACTGGTCCCAGGACTTGATGGCCTTTTTTGCAATGTTCAGGGCAGCGCGTCTCTGTTTTCTATCAAGGGAATCAAAGTGCCGGCGAATGTACAGTGCTTCTATTAACGAAACGTCAAATACTGCATAGCAGCAATCAGTACAGCCTTTTTTGCACCGCACTTCCTTGCTGTAGAGTTTCTGTACATCAGCTACTGCCCTGTCAGCAAAGTCGTATAGATTTTCAAGGTCTTTAAACATTGACTAATAATATGCTTTTTGCGACTATCTACTGGATTCCGGCTTTCGCCGGAATGACGATTGGGTGTAAGCGCCTGTCATTCCGGCGAAAGCCGGAATCCAGTGACTGTTACCCGGACTTATGGAGAAATTACGATTCTCTGCTTAAAACGGCTGACTTTTCCTTCAGTCTTCAGCCTTTTACCTAAACACCTGAAACATAACACAGGAAATAAACATACCATGGAATCCGACAAAAAAATAGAGTCCTGCATACGATGCGGCACATGCTGCGAAAAGGGCGG
>JAUWGF010000017.1:0-16808 GCA_030606515.1 Deltaproteobacteria bacterium
GCAAGACGAGCCCCAGCTTGGCAAGGGCCATGGTGGCAGTGAGATCAGCCCGTATTGCCGTGCCGAGGGGACGCCCGGTATCAGTTGATAATCCGGAAGGGATATCAACCGCGACTATGGGCGCCGGACTCGCGTTCGCCATCTCAATGCATCGGGCAAACCTCCCTGTGACTTCCCTGACAAGACCGGTCCCGAAGATGGCATCAACAATAAGGCCTGATTTCTCGATGGGTTCGGACATGGCTGAAAGGGAGCCGGAATCCAGGCACTCTGTGATATGAAGTCCTAACTTTTTTACTATGTTGTAATTTGTAAGGGCGTCTCCCCTGAATTTTTCTCCTGGCGCCAGGATCAGGAGTTCAACCTTAACTCCTTCCTGGTTGAGATGTCTGGCTATGACAAAACCGTCACCACCGTTGTTGCCGGGTCCCACGAGGATGGTGACCCCCTGGTGAAGCCTTGCTGCAAAATGGCGGCAGATAAGCTCAAAGATCGCGCATCCTGCGTTTTCCATGAGTATCAGGCCAGGGATGCGGAATTCTTTAATAGCCCTTTGATCAAGTTGTTGCATCTGGGTGGCAGTTACCAGTAACATGGTAGAATCCTCCTGCGACAAGTAAGAAACTGTATCCGGGGCTTGAGACAAAAACAATCCGCAGATTACGCAGATTACGCAGATATTGTTTCACAACCCGGAATCGGCAAAGACATCGTTGAAAATTCGCTCAATACGTTTCGTTTCACGTGCCGTGAGCTCAGCGAACTCGCCCTCACGTGCACGATTTGACAGGCGACCCTTATTCTGCCTGAGAAAACGGAAAAGAAGATCTACGATGCGATCGGGCATATCCACAATGTTCCCCACACGTTCACTAAACTCATCATACCGCCTGAGGAATTCTGTTTCACTTGGCAGGTCTTCCTCTATGGTCTTTCGCACGCAGGCGTAAAGGAATTCGGCATGCGGTGTTGCGTCAAAGAAACGGTAAAAGTCGGCTGTGTTGTTCAGGACATTGACGTTTCCGTCCTCAGTAGGCTTCCACTTGATCACCGGCAAAAGCCGCCGCGAATAGTCCTCCAGAATGCGGCGGTATTCGTCGATTCGCTCCAGAATGGCGGCCGACACTGGGAACACCACGCCGGGCGGGTTTATCCCTCTTTGGGCAAGAACATGATGGATGAGGTAGCGGTGAATGCGGCCGTTTCCGTCCTCAAAAGGATGGATGTAAATGAAACCGAAGGCCAAAACCGCGGCAGCGAAGACGGCGTCGAGTTTTTGCGACGGTCCCCGGTCGAAGGCAACCATGCCGTCGATGAGAGAAGCAAGATCGTCCGTCCGTCCGCCGATATGGTCAGGCAACGGCATGCGTGTCTGGCGATCATGTTCCCCCACAAATCCTCCTTTCCGCCGAAGCCCTAGCCGCACAAAGCGGGCATCGCCAATAACAATTCTTTGCAACCGTAAGAGCTCTTTGAGGTTGATCGGCTGGCGGCCTGCCTCCCCGATGGCTTGGCCCCATCGTTGTATGCGGCCCTGGGGCGCACGTTCGCCTTCAATGGCGTAACTCGATTTCGAGTCCTTTAGGAGCAGGAAGGCTGCCGCGCGCGCCAACAAGTCTCGGGGTACATTGGCCACTACCGCCCGAGCCCGCGCAGGGAAATTCATTTCGATGAATTCATCGAGCCTTTTCGTGCGGAAGATCAAGGGGCAGAATGCCGGCGTGCCCGGAAGGTTGTTCCTTACGCGGTGGCGCAGGGAGTTTTTCCCTTCGATCGCCCATTGCTTGTGGGGATCGACAGCGGGCACATATGTTCCTTTCCCGGCATCGGGCAAATCCAGTTGCTCGCCCGTAAGCCACTCATAGAGGAACCAGATGCGTCGTGCATAACGGCCCGTGGGTTTGGCGAGCACCAGGGCTGCTATTTCGCCCGGTCCGGCCGCAGTAAAGAGACGCTTGAGCACGGCAAGGTCCAGCCCCTCGTATTTGAGGGCAAAGGTAAGGTGACCTTCTACGCTCGCCTTCGGCGCATGGCGTGGCGTCAGGATGCGCCACCCCGCATCCTCGTAGACCTTGTGACGTTCTCCTGTGGCAGAGAGGGTGCGCGGCAACGGAACCGACAAATTATAGGCGCCAATCAGGGCCGAATATCCGGCCGGCGTTGCCCTTTCAGGCAGACGCCTTTCATGAAAAACCGGGACTGCCCCTGAAAAACGATGCTGAGTTTCGGAGTCCATGAAAAACGATTATATATCATGAAAAAGCATAATGCAATGGGCTATTGCATGAAAAACAATGCTGTCCAGTACTTTTTTATTTGCATTTTTTCAAGAGTTCGAAGTAGCGCTTCCGAGTCATTTTAGCTGTTCGCATATTGGAATGAATTATGTCTTGGTCAACTTCTCTATAAGTGGGAATAACAACGGGCCTCAAAATCCCCTTTTTGACGTAACATCTGTGATCGCCTTGTTGTCGATCGAAAACAAAACCGGGCTTCTTGAAAATGCATTCAAGGACTTTCCAGTAAACTGGCGTTATACCTGGCATTCAAGACGATCGGGTTGGTTTACAAGAAATGGGATAGGAACATCAATAAAATTATCAGCGTCCCAAGGCTCCTCTGGTGGGTGATAGGCGTGCTGCAAATGGGCGGGTTTGAAGCCGGATTCTTTGAGAACACTATCCAATGTTCCTCGTTCAAAACAAGAAATAAAAAACAGGGTCAAAGCTTCAGCTAAGTTATTCTTGGCCTGTTTTTCTGTCTCCCCTTGAGAAAAAATATCGAGAATAGGACACGAAGCAACAAACCATTTTGGACGTTTTGTGACCTTGACAGGTAACTTCATACTAAATTGAACAGTAATTTCCATGCCAGCCCTTATATTCCATAAGCAAGGGAAGTTCAAAAAAAGATGGAAACATTTAACTGAAATTACAAATAAACGATTTTGCCTTTACTTTTTCTTTTTTTAAAAGATTCCATTATCTTTTATCGGATTTTTTTATAAAAAAGTCAATCACAAGATATTGTGGTTCAGATTGTTTGAGACACTAAAGATATTATTATGAAAAGAACGCCCGCTAACATGGAAAATGCCAATATTGGATTCATTGATTGCAGCAATATGCATTTCAAAATCTCTCACCCTTGTGACAAGAAATGAAAAAGACTTCAAAGCCTGTGATATTCAAGTCGTGAATCCATGGGCAACCTATCGAGCTGATCAGGCGGAATCAGATCCAGGAAAACAAAGACCTAAGTAATCACCGATAATATTTTTACCCTTGACAATTATCTCTATTTCTTTTAGATCTCCAGTGCCTTTCATTCAGAGAGGACAAATGTCTTTCGCAGTTAGAAATTGGAGCTTATTGTATGACAACGCCTCTTCCAAAGGTGAGCGAAATCGAACGCAGATGGTATGTTGTAGACGCCAGTGATAAGGTCCTGGGCCGATTGGCAACTCAAATTGCCACAAGACTGAGGGGTAAGCACAAACCTATTTTCACTCCTCATCTGGATACTGGTGACTTTATTATAGTAGTAAATGCGGACAAGATCAGGCTTACCGGGGAAAAACTGGATAAAAAATTATATTACAGGCATTCAGGCTATCTTGGAAGCATGAAGGCGGTTACTGCTCGCAAATTATTGGAGACAAAGCCGGAAAAGGTTATTCAATTGGCAGTTAAACGCATGTTACCCAAAAATCGCCTGGGGCGCAGCCAGCTCAAGAAACTCAAAATCTATACCGGCCCACAGCATCCACATCAGGCCCAAGTTCCTGAACAGCTTCAGCTAACCACCTAAACTAACGACCCCTTTAAGGATATCGGCAATATGGAACAGACACGCCACTATGCCACCGGCAAAAGAAAGACTGCTGTAGCCCGCGTATGGATATACCCTGGTGAAGGTAGAATGACGGCTAACGACAAACCCTTTGATGAGTACTTTGATGTAGATACTGCCCGTCTTCTTACAGAACAGCCCTTTGCTATTACAAATACGCTCGGCAAATTCGATGCCATGATCAAAGTCAAGGGTGGCGGGAAAAGCAGCCAGTCCGAGGCAGTCCGCCATGGTATAGCCTGTGCGCTCCTGCTGGTCGATGAAGGATATCGAATTCCCTTAAAGAAGGCAGGTCTCCTTTCCAGGGACGCCAGAAAAAAAGAGCGCAAAAAATATGGACTCGCAGGGGCCAGAAAACGTTATCAGTATTCCAAGCGCTAGACTCATTGGATGGAAATATTTTTTAAAGGGAAGGGTCTCCTTCCCTTTTTTTATGAAGCGCTAAAGCTAATAATTATTCAGTCCTTGCCAAGGAGTGCGAGCGGTTACCACTAATGTTACGCATAGCAATAGTAGGAGGGTCTGGTTATACTGGAATTGAGCTCCTGCGTATCCTGAAACTCCACCCACAGGCAAACGTAGTTGCAGTGACCTCACGAAAATATGCAGGCCATCCTGTGGAGGAGGTCTTTCCCTCACTGCATGGCTACAATGATCTTCTTTTTACAGAGCCTGATGTTACTCACCTGAGCAAAACTGCCGAATGGATATTTACAGCAGTCCCACATAAGGCTGCTATGTCAGTTGTTCCGCAATTTTTTGACGCAGGATGCAGGATCATAGATCTCTCAGCTGATTTTCGCCTGAGGGATCGCCGGACCTATGAAATCTGGTATCAGGCCCATACTGCCCCTGAACAGCTTGATAAGGCAGTATACGGACTGCCTGAAATCTACAGAAAAAATATCGCATCAGCGCAACTTGTAGCAAACCCCGGCTGCTACCCAACCAGTGCGATCCTCCCTCTTGTCCCCTTGCTTCATTCGGGAATAATCAGCTCTCAAGGAATAATAGCAGATTCGAAATCAGGAGTCAGCGGGGCCGGCCGAAGCCTCTCCCTGGGGACCCTTTACTGTGAAGTCAATGAGGCACTCAAGGCATATAAAGTGGCTGAGCACCGTCACATGCCTGAAATAGAACAAGAGCTCTCCGTAGCAGCAGGCAAACCCGTGGCCATGACCTTTATCCCGCATCTGGTTCCCATGACCCGGGGTATCCTCACCACGACCTATGCCCAACTTACTGAGGAAATATCCACTGACAAGGTCCTTGTTGCCATAAAAGAATTCTACAAAGATTCTCCCTTTGTACGTGTACTTCCGGAAGGCACTTTCCCCGACATATCCTATGTAAGGGGAAGCAACTTTTGCGATATCGGAGCAAAGGTAGACGGGCGCACCAATACACTTATACTTATATCCGCCATAGATAATCTGGTAAAAGGTGCCTCAGGACAGGCTGTCCAGAACCTCAATATAATGGCCGGTCTGGACGAATCTCTGGGCCTGGACACAATACCACTCTGTCCTTAGACCATGGACCCTTCAGACCAATCCCGCCCTCCATCCAGAAACATAAAGCTTACCATCCAATACAACGGGACAAAGTATCATGGCTGGCAAAAGCAGATCGGTCAGATAAGCATTCAAGGAATCATCGAAGCTGCCCTGGAAAAGATGACAGGTGAGCAGGTCTGCCTGATCGGCTCCGGTAGAACTGATGCCGGGGTACACGCCCTGGCCCAGGTAGCAAATTTTCATACTGATTCGAAAATACCCCTTGAAGGATTTCTAAAGGGTCTGAACAGTCTATTGCCGGAGGATATAGCTATACTGGCCACATCCGAGGCTTCCCCTGACTTTCACTCAATCCGGGACTCAATCTGTAAAATATACTGTTATCACATCCTGGTTTCAGATACCAAGATTCCTTTTTGGAATAAAAGGGCATGGTTGCTAAACCGGTCGCTGGACATCCATTCCATGGAAACGGCATTCCTCCCACTCATAGGCACCCATGACTTCAGTGCCTTTAAGGCCAGCGGAAGCAACGCAAAGACAGGTATCCGCACCATATACTTATGTGAAATCAGGCCGATAACCCGGGAAATATTCCCTCCATCCGGAGGACTGCACTATATGTTTACTATTGCTGCTAACGGTTTCCTCCGTTATATGGTCAGGAATATTGTGGGGCTTTTGGTGCAAATCGGCCTTGGAATAAGATCTTATGAAGATATGGCCGATGTGCTTGCCTCTAAGGATCGTTCTTCAGCAGGTCCCACCGCCCCACCACAGGGTCTATATCTGAAACAAGTTTATTATGATAAATCCGAAATTCCGTTCATTATTAATGATTATCGAAAGGAGTAACAATAAATGTCCTGGACGTTACCACTTGCAGAACGTGTACGAAATCTCAAGCCGTCACCCACACTTGCAGTAGACACAAAGGCCAAGACTCTTAAAGCACAAGGAGTCGACATAATAAATCTGTCAGCAGGAGAACCGGATTTTGATACTCCTGAACATATAAAAGAGGCTGCCATAAAGGCCATCCGGGATGGATTCACAAAGTATACGCCGGTAGGTGGTATTCCTGAGCTGAAGGAGGCTATAGCGGCCAAGATAGAACAGGACTATAGCCTGATATACCGGTCTGAACAAATCATGGTCTCAACCGGAGGAAAACAGGTCCTGTACAATGTAGCTCAGGCCATTCTGGACCCAGGGGACGAAGTCATAATTCCAGTGCCCTACTGGGTCTCTTATCCTGCAATGGTTGAGCTTGCAGGAGGCAAGGTTAAGTTTCTTCCAAGCGACCCTGACAAGGACTTTGCCCTGGACCTGGCGGCACTTGGCTCCATGTTAACATCCAAAACCAAGGCCATAATCCTTAACAGCCCTTCAAATCCCACTGGCGCCGTCTATAGCAGAGACGACCTTAAGACAGTAGCTGAGCTGGCAGTTGAACATAATTTTGTAGTAATCACTGACGACATCTATGATCAAATCCGCTTTGGCAACGAAGGCCCGGAGAATATTGCCTCTGTAGTCCCTGAGGCACAGGATCACGTGGTGGTGGTAAACGGTGTGTCAAAGACGTATGCCATGACCGGCTGGCGCATAGGATATCTAGCAGGTCCGGAGGCTGTAGTAAAGGCGGCAACCAAGATACAGAGCCAGAGCACTTCCAATCCCAACTCAATAGCCCAAAAGGCCACCTTAGCCGCACTGACCGGCCCCCAAGACGGGGTGTTGAAGATGAAAGAGGCCTTTCTCGAAAGAAAAAACTACATTATGGAAAGACTCAGGGCCATTCCGGGAATATCGTGTGTAGAACCCAAAGGGGCCTTTTACGTATTCCCGGATCTTTCATTTTATTATGGGAAAGAGGCATCAGGCCAAAAAATCAATGATTCGCTGGACATGGCTGACTACCTTTTGGAAAAGGCCCGAATTGCCGGAGTACCTGGCGTTGCCTTTGGAGACGACCGCTTTATGCGATTCTCCTATGCTACAGACCTTAGCATAATCCAGGAGGGGATGGACAGGCTGAGCGCTGCTCTCAGTAATCTCAAGTAAGATAACCGGCAAAACTGCAGCTATTGTTCTGTGACCAAGGCCAATGACATAAGAATGCAGTTCAGAATTCACGAATCAACGGCTTAGATTTTCAGTAAACCCTGAACTCCTGAACCCTTGAACGGTTACAAAATAGCTTTGGCTTTAATACCCTCTTGAAGCTCGCTTTGCCGCCTTGAGAGGATTGACCTTCCTGCCGGCAGCGTCTTTTGGGATTTCCTTCTTCACATGGGTTGCAAAGTTGCAGATACCCTTTCGCCACTTCATTGCCGGATGCGGGTAAACCGAACAAAAATTGCCCGTATCATAGTTTATAACTCTTGCGCAGCCCTCACACTGCTCAACTATTTCAAAGCAGGCCCCGCCCAAATACTTGCAACCATTTTGGCTCATAAACTTGCACTGGGCCCCTGGCTTATTTGTAATACATTCCATAACTCATTCCCTCTAATACACAGAAATAAAAACTCCACCAAACAACTCCATTCAACCTATTTTGAGCGGTTAGCCTTTAGCGGTTAGCTATTAGTTTAATGATTACAGGATGTTCTGCTATTACAAACTTTCACCTGTTGGGTGTTATTTCTAATTAACGTAATACCTTGATTTTTCAAAGCTAAACGCTAATGGCTAACAGCTAATCGCTCAATTCAGGTTCAAGTGAGGCTGTTTACTCCAAATTCAGTGAATTGGCAAGATAACAAACAAGCAGGGCGAGACAATTTCCTGTATGATCCTAAAATGAGCTTAGAAAACATTAAAGAATTAATCCAAGAATCAAATAATATCACTATCCTTACCGGAGCGGGGATGTCTACTGAATCCGGAATATCTGATTTTAGAAGTCCGGGAGGTGTCTGGAGCAAATATAAAACTGTTACGATCCAGGAATTTATCAGTGATAGAGAAAAACGAATATATTATTGGAAATACAAAAGTGAAACTATACCCTCGATGCTTAAAGCAAAACCAAACCATGCTCACTTGGCAATTGGTAAATTAGATCAACAAGGAAAACTCTTTTGGCTGCTGACTCAAAATATTGACGGACTGCACGAAGAGGGAGGAGTAGACAAAAAAAGAATTGTCAGGCTCCATGGAACTAACAGAGAGGCAATTTGTTTATCCTGTAATAGAGTTATTGACATTAAACCTGTACTTGAAAGGATTGATATGGGTGAAGTTGAACCGAAATGTGAGAAATGCGGGGGACTCCTTAAACCAAATACCGTATCCTTTGGTCAGGGTCTAAATCCTGAGCATCTGGTAATTGCAGAAAAGGCTTCGAGAGAGTGTGATTTATTTATGGCACTGGGGACCTCGCTTCAAGTATTTCCAGCCAATTCTTTTGTTGATGTTGCTTATTCAAATGGAAAGCCTGTTATAATTGTCAACAGAGATCCTACTCCGTATGATGACCTTGCCAAATATCGTTTATCTGAATCTTTGGCTAAAATTTTACCAATGATTATTTAGCATTCAGGGGTTCAAAGGTAACCCTGAACCCTGAACCTGTGAACGTCTGCTGATTGTTTAGGCCTCTATTTCTGCATAGAGCTGACCGCAGGCGGCGGATATGTCTTGCCCCTTGCTCTTTCTAATGATGGCAGTGTAGTCAGCCTCTTTGAGTACTTGCTGGAATGCCAGAACCTGTTCGTGGACAGGGCGTTTGAAGGGAATATCACTGCTTTCGTTGTAAGGTATCAAGTTGATTTTTGAAGGGATTCCTTTGAGAAGTTTTGCAAGCGAAATTGCCTGTTCGACGCTGTCATTCACACCGGCAAGGAGGAGATATTCAAAAGTAATTCGCCTTCTGCGGGAAAGCCGATAATTTCTACATGCCTCAATGAGCTGTGGAAGGGGATAGCGCCTGTTAATGGGCATTATCTTATCCCGGATTTCATCATCAGGGGCATTCAGGGAGATCGCAAGGCCTACATCTGTGTCTTGACCAAGACGCAATATCTCAGGAATCAGACCACAGGTGGATACGGTCATCCTGCGCAATGAGAAGTTAAGTCCAAGGTCATCAGTTAGTATGTAAATGGATTTTAAGACATTCCCGTAGTTTGCAAGTGGCTCTCCCATCCCCATGAATACGAGATTTTTGAGCTGTTCCCTTTCTCCAATATGTTCTAGTGCGGCGAGTACCTGCCCCACGATCTCTGAAGAAATAAGGTTACGACGAAAACCCATCCTGGCAGTATGACAAAACCTGCACCCCATAGCACACCCGACCTGGCTGGATATGCAGAGGGTCTTGTGGCCCCGTTCAGGGATCACGACGCTTTCTACCACTAAACCATCCGGCAGTCTCCATGCCAGTTTGCTTGTGCCATCAACAGAACGTTGGTCTGCCACAAGCTTGAGGTTGGTAAGCAGGCCCTTTTGGGCAGCCTTTTCCCTCAGGGCCTTGGGAAAGTCGGTCATTTGGGAGAAGTCCCGGAACCCGGGCTTCCAAAGCCAGCTAAAGAGCTGCCGGCCTCTAAAGGCCGGCAGGCCCAGATCTCTTGCCCATATTTCAAGGTCGCTTCGACTAAGACTGCGAAAGTCGATCACGACAGCTCTTCCAGAAGCCTCCTGGCATCTTCAATCTCTGGGAATTCCTCTTTTGTATTAATTGCCTTTTGAAGCTCCTCTTTTGCGGCATCGACCTTTTTCATCCCCTTCAAAGCCACGGCCATGTGATAGCGGATGGTAGGCTGATTCGGCCACTTCTGAATGGCTTCTTCAAAGTTCGACATGGCAAGCTCGTAGCTCCCCTTCTTCGTAAGTATCCAACCAACAGTATCCAGTATAGCCGGTTGTTCAGGGGCTGCCGCCTTGGCTTTCTGTGCATAGATAAAAGCCTTGTCCAGATCGTGCTTTTTTTCCGCCAGCAGCCATGCCAGATTATTTGCAGCCGGCGCAAAATCCCGTTTTATTTCCAGGGCCCGCAGATACGCCTCCTCTGCTTTATCATAATGCCCTAGCTGTTCTTCCACGGTGCCTATAGCCATGTAAGCACTTACAAGATCAGGATTCTTTTCCAGCAGAATCCTGTACTGGGCAATAGCTTCCTCTGCCTTGTCTGTTGATATATAAATCTTTGCCAGAGAGACATATGGCCCTATGAGATCAGGATTCAACTCCATGGCATCTTTAAAAGCGGCTTCCGCCTGATCTACACGCCCTGTCTGCAAAAGCAGTCTTCCCTGAACCATGGGTATTGCCGCGTTATCCGGCTGCTTTTTCCTCATTTCATCGCAAAGATCGAGTGCCTTATCCGGCTGTTCTTCGTATAAATATAGCGCCACCAGAGACGTCAGCGCAGGAAGGTGCCCTGGATTTTCCGATAACAATCCCCTGAAAGACTCTTTTGCCTTTTCAATCTCCTTTTGCGCCATATATGTTCTGCCCAGGAGATAGCGGGCGGACACGTCATCCGGAGATGCCTTAAGAGCCCTGTGCAGGTCTTTTTCAGCGGTCTTTAAATCCTTGTTCATCAAGGCAGCAGAAGCATGGAGAATCAGGGCCTTTGGTTCATCTGGAATGCGCGCTAATATCAGCTCAGTCTGCTCTGTGACTATTTCAGGTTTGCGCTCTCTCAAGGCCACTTCAGCAAGCAACAATCTGGCCTTTAAAAACCCTGGTTGTCTTGAGACCAGCTTTTGCAGATCATCTTCTGCTTTGGTAAGCTCACCTGTGCTCAGATATGCAAGCCCTCTGAAGTACAGTGCCTCCGGGTTTCCAGGCTGCCGGTCAAGGATTTTGCCCAGCAACTCAATTGCAGTCTTTAAATCTTTGTCTTTCAGGGCAAGTTTTGCCTTTATCAGCAGGGCAACTGGATTGATAGAATTCTTTTTTAACGCTTCCTCAGCCAGGGATCCGGCCTCCTCAAATTTTCCTTGATCATATTTGAGGTCAGCTAATCTTGCCATTATGTTTGCATTGTCCGGAGATAACTTGAGTGCCTTCTCAAGTGTAATCACGGCCTCGTCTTTATGCCCCTTCTTGACCTGGAGTTCGGAAAAGGCCAACAGAGGGGATGTTGCCTCGGGGAAAAGGTCTATTGCCTGTTGAAGTGTTGATTCCGCTTCTGCATCCCGGCCGTTTCGCACATAGAAACCGGCCATTATCAACAGGGCATCCACATCATCAGGATTTTCTCCAATAATAATCTTAATTTCCTCTTCTGCTTTTTTTTCCTGTCCTGTGGATTCATAGAGTGAAGACAGGGTAAGCCTCGATTGCGCCCGGCCCTTTCCCTTCTCGCTGACAGATATGGCCTTTTTCAGAAAAAGCTCTGCCTGATTCAGGTCCTTTTTTTGGGAGTATGCCCTTGCCAGGGCCATATAGACCTTGCTGTTATCAGGTGCCTGGTCCTCTGCTTTTCTGAAGACGGAAATGGCATCATCAAGCTTCTCTTGGTGAAGTAATAACGCTCCTTTTAACAATAAAGCATCAACATTTGACGGATCCTTGGAAAGCAGCACTTCCACATGCTTTTCCGCCTCGTCGATCTTCTTTGAAAGGAAAAACATCTGGACGAGCTTCAGGCGGGCATCGGCATTGTCCGGGTCTACATCCACGGTCTTTTGAAGCTCGGAAAAGGCATCTCGCAGACTTCCAATCTTCAAATAAGCCAAGGCCATTTGGTAATGACCAGGACCATACTTGGGATCAATCTGAACTACATTCTTGAACTCGATTACCGCTTCTTTGTATTTTTCCTCCTGGAAATAGTTCATCCCTCTTTCAAAATGTTTGGCCTTGTTTTCTTCAGGAGTACTGCAGGCAGGAAAAATCCCAACAAATATAATAAGGACCAGAAAAAAACTTAATGTCTTCCATTTTCGCATGGTTCTCCTCCTAACAGGGCCATCTACTCATTTTTCAGGGAAGATTGCCCGGTAGATTCCAGTACACTTAACCAAAAGTTGCTGTTCAGATTAACACGTTTGCTTTGCTTGATGGCAGAGACCAGGGGAACATGTACATAGCGGTCATTCCATAGACTCACCATCATGGCGGTTTTGCCCGCCATTGCGGCATGAACGGCATTTTGCCCGAGATTTGCACAGTAGAGACGATCGTCAACGTTTGCAGGCACGCTACGAATTATGTAGCTGGGATCTATATAACGGACAAAGGCTGTCATGCCAATCTCATCGAAATATTCTCTAAAGGTGTCCCGGAGAAAGATGCCTATGTCTCCCGGCTTGATGTTGCCTGATGGATCCCGTATCACTTTGTCCCCGGTTATATACCGCTGACCCGCACCTTCAGACACAACCACCACTGCATGACCACGATCCCTGAGCCTGTGCTCAAGGGCCTTTAACAGACCATTTTCTCCTTCCAGGTCAAAATCACTTTCAGGTATCAGGCAGAAGTTGACCTCTCTTAAAGCGTTTGTTGCGGCAGATGCAATGGAGCCTGAATATCTCCCCATGACCTTGACCAGTCCTACACCATTAGGTGCCCCAATAGCCTCGACATGGGCACACCTTATGGACTGACTGGCCATTTCAACCGCGGTATCGAAACCAAAGGTCTTAGAGACAAGATAAATGTCATTGTCTATGGTCTTTGGTATGGCAACAATAGCTATTTTGAGATCACGCTTATTGATTTCATCGACAATTTTGACCCCTGCCCTGAATGTGCCATCGCCTCCAATAATGAACAGTATGGATACGTTCATACGTACGAGCGCATCCACTATGGCGTCTATGGGTTGGTGTCCTCTGGAAGAGGCAAGGATTGTCCCTCCATACTCATGTATACGATTTACTGCTTTGAGAGATAAATCCATTACAGGAAGACCGTACTCGGGGATAAAACCCCTTAGCCCATAACGTATGCCAAGAACGGATTGGGCTCCATAACCATAGTGGAGAGCAAGTACAATGGCCCTGATTACATCATTTATTCCAGGGCAAAGTCCGCCACAGGTTACAATGGCGGAGCGTACTTTAGTGGGGTCAAAATAAATTTTTTGATGGGGCCCGGCGAGCTCGAATGAAAGAGGTTCCGAGTCCTCTTTGAATATCTTTTTCAGTGATTCATGCGAAACTCTGACCAGTACACGATCCTGGTCAGATACAAAACAGGGGTAGTTCTTCTTAAGCAGAGGAGATTGAACACTTGGATCTCCCAAGGCTTCTATGGCAGTTTCAATCTCTGCATCCGGGCCGACCTCATCAATTAAATATGGACTATCTTCTGCAATAGCGGGTTGGCTGTTTTCAGGCATTGCGGGTTCTCCAATAATTTAGTCTTTTGAGGCTCTACTTTTCGCGATTTTCATAAAATAACTGTATCTATATTCTGAAAGCCATGTCAATGTAAAGGGTCTTGCTTTATACTTCGGCTTATGAACCTAAATTATGTAATTATATAATCTGAAACGAAAAACCATAATTAGAGGAAACCTTTTCAGAATGAGTGTAACTATAGGCGTTTTTGACTCAGGTATTGGTGGGCTCACAGTAGTCCGTGAGATCAAACAGTTATTGCCAACCCAGCCCCTTATCTATTTTGGAGACACTGCGCGGACCCCCTATGGGACCAAAAGTCCGGAAACAATTATTCAATATGCCAGGGAAGATACCAGATTCCTGCTGGAGCACGGAGCCGGCATATTAGTAATCGCCTGCCACAGCGCAGCCAGTACTGCCACATCAACCTTAAAGCAGGAATTTACTGAACCAATATTTGAAGTCGTAACCCCCTCTATAGAACAGGCATTGGCCCTTACCAGACGAAAAATAATCGGCTTAATAGGTACAAGGGCTACAGTGACAAGCGGTGTATACGAAAAAGCGATCCATGCACGTCTCTCCGATACAAAGGTATACAGCCAGGCATGTCCTCTTCTGGTGCCCTTGGTGGAGGAAGGATGGCTCAAGGCCAGGGAAAGTCGCATGATAGTTAAAAAGTATCTCAGGCCTTTAAAAAACCGGCAGATAGATACCCTGATCCTCGGATGTACCCATTATCCACTTCTTAAACAAATAATCCAGGAAAAAATTGGAAAGAAGGTGAAAATAGTAGACCCTTCTGCTGAAATAGCACGTGCAATTTATTCATATCTTGAGGCCAAAAATCAACTACCTGAGAAATCACGTGGCCGGGAAGATCGTTTTTTTGTCTCTGACCTCACTCCAACGACTCAGGAGGTAGTCCAGTGTTTTTTAGGCAACCGGGTCCAGCTTGAGAAGGCATTATTGCCCGTCACACCCCAACCTTGACCCTGTATTTTACCTTTACCTCGCCGTCCTTGGGGACCGTCACATTGAACCTTATTGTAAAGGCATCGACCTTCTTATAAGGGTAATTGTTGCTGATTACCACCCAGTTCCCAAATAATGGTTCCACTACGCCCACGGTAATATCTTCTTCTTTATGGTTTCTCAGTGTTATCTCCCACTCAGATTCATAAAGCCTTGTGGTAATCTGTCTGTAGTCTGTCTGGATCCTCTCTGCTACCACATCGAACGTCTCACCAACTTTCAGCCTCACTTCCTCATCTTTTGGAGTATGTTCTATTCTGTCTTCGCCTATAAACTGCAGGCTTTTATCAGAATCCTGCTTGTACAAGCGCATAACCCCTGCCGGTAGAGGCATGCCAAGACTATTGTCTTGTGAATTCTTGAATTTGACATAGACATTCACAGGCTGTTTTGGGTTTTGGTCCCTGTAACGTCTGGTAAAGTAGCTTTTCATCCCGTAGACAAGCAGCTCTTTCTGAATCCGCGCATCAATGGCTTCAAGCAAACTGACCTGTTTTGTCTGGTTGTCCTTGATTGTGGTTTTTCTCTGCAAGTCATATATATGATATTCAAAGAAGGCCTTTTCCTCAAATTGCGGGGCCCCGGCTTCTTTGCTCATCGCCATGGCATAGACCCTGTCATCGTGAATTCCTTCCTTGACCCGATGTACTTCGCCAGCTACCAGTTTTAGAGCGGCATTCTTGTAAGTTGCACCACTTCTGTTGTCCAGGCTTACCCAACCGGATATATCCGCGGATGTGTCGTCCTTGTTCAAGACAACAACATAATCCGCCTTCCAGGTAATATTATTGGTAAGATAAGAGACTTCCAGCTCGTGGGTCTTTTTGCTCTTGTTGTTATAAAGCCATGTGAGAGTCGGTTTTGCTATAAGGTTTTCAGGTATTTCAGGAAGGATCTTGTAGCCGGGATGTCCCAGATATATCTCATCGTTTATCTTGTAGATCTGCCCCTGGTTATTACTTAACAAAGTTGCTTCCACGACTTCCTTTCTGTCCTGGAACTCGTTCCAATCCATCAGCTTTATCTTTTTCCCCACATACTTATCAAGGAGCTTATCGGCATTCATAAGATCATATTCGTAATTCTGTTCAAGAACGCTGAAGTCATCCGGGCGATTCAGTGACTTTGCGTGAACGGTTACAGGCATGATGTGGGAAGCAACATCCATGAATCTCAGCTCCCCTTCACCCATAGGAAGCGCGACCTTGCGCGTATCCTTTATGAGGCCGAGGTTGCTGTTATACACTGTGACATAAACGGCTACCTGGTCATCAACCGTGCTTTTTAATACTGTCTGATCTCCTGCTGCTACTGCCGATAAAACAAGCAGGATCACCGGGCAAAAAATGCAAGATATCGCTTTCATGGCTCCTCCCTTTGTCAAATCTCGATAGCTCGGGGACTGCTCCCATAAGCGCTAACTTAGGACCCGCAAACCCTGAACCTCTGAACCTCTGAACCCGTAAACGGTTACACAATTTGCTTTAAACAAGATATGGCAAAAAACAGGATATATGTCAAGCCGCAAGCCAGCTTTTCATTCACGTTTCCCAGACCAAGTCCTGTGGTTTTCACTTGCCCATAACAATACAATAATGTATCAAAGATTTTGACCTGCGGGAAACCACCAAACGGTTTATCCTGTGGGTGGAAAGGAACCCCGGTACACGGTCGAAATACATCTAAAAACCATTGCGGCAAAAAAGTGGAAACAGATTCTAAAACCCGTGATCAAAAGACCGAAGCTATGCATTTTTTGACCATTATTCCATCATTCCACTATTCCATATATGTGGCACAAAACAGAATGCCATTAGAATGCCTGTAACTTCAATAGGTTATGGAAATTCCGAGACGTAATTATTGACTTTGATTTAAAGTAATATATACTTTGATATGCTAAATTACTATATTGTTTGAGGCTTAATTAAATATGTTTATGTTATCAAAGAAGAAGTCTAATAAGACAATAACGTGTAATGATTGTAAGTTTTTCAATAATGATCCAAAAATATTAGAGTCTTTATTCCCTGGTATACTTATACTTTCTTCTTTTCATTCATCATCCAGGGGTGATGCCGGTATATGTGAATAT
>JAUWGF010000019.1:0-15884 GCA_030606515.1 Deltaproteobacteria bacterium
CCGGCAAACGTCCGGTTGACATTCCCGATTTCAAGGTATATATTATGAGCATATTACTATAATAAAGGAGGAGTGAGATTATGCATTGTGTAGCTTTAATACCAAATCCCATTGGCTTATTGATCCTTGGTACTGTCGGCTATTTTTTGTACAAGTCCGGCAAAAAGTCAGGAAAGCAGGAAGCAGAGGAAAGTAAATCCGTAGCAGGAAAACCGGCAAAAGCATAAGGAGCTATACACATGGCACATCCAGCTTTATACGTAGGATCTACCAGCTCGATAGGAATTCTAGCCGTTGCGGGAGCAGGATACGTCGTCTACCGGCTTGGCAAGAAGTCCGGGGCTGAAAAAGACGGAAAAAATGTTCTGGACCAGGCCTTCAAGGGTGCTATTAAGACAGTCTATAGGGCCAAAATGTCAATAGAAGAAACCCTGGAAGACAGAAAGAAACGCTTTTCCGAATTATGGGATGAGGCCCTGGCAGAGGCCAGAAAATAGATGGCAGGATACTTAATGCGCTTTGAGCATGCATGTAATGACCCATTGGTTCTTGAGTCATTACATACATGAAATGAAACAGGAATATTCAAAAGCAGACTTGGCTTCTTTCACTCCCTGTTTGTGGCTGTCTGAATTTCAGAGGGTTTGTCGAGTTCACCCTTTTTTGTTGCAGCCTCAATGATTAATTGTCACATTGCCTAAATGCGGCCGCGACCGCGGCCGCCTCGACGACCCATGCGGCCTCCACGGCCTGAACCACGGCCAGCGGCTGGGCCATCGCCCAGTCTCACGGCTCCACCAGGAGCTATATCCAAACTCCCTGCAGTCTTTACCTTGCCGCACCTTCCTAATCCTCGACCTGTCTTCGGGCCTTGGCCCATAGGACCTGTACTATCATAACCTGGCATGTATAACACCTCCTTTTAATTGTTTAATTGTGTCAAAAGTTGCCCTGTCCATTCTTGCCCCAGCGGCCCCGAGCGCCTTTACGGCACCTGCCTACACCAAGGAGAGTGTACGAACCGCCTTGAATCCTAATCATCTTTCCCATGACCAACGCTTCCGCTACTATCTCTCTTGCTTCAGCAAGTATCCTGCCGAAGGTCTGCCGGGATACGTTCATGCGAATAGAAGCAGTTCCTTGATCCAGTTTCTCAAGATCGCTCAAACGGAGGGCCTCAAGCCCTTCAATAGAGAGCACCACTTCTTCCAGATCCCGCCCGGGAATTCCCTGAGGCTTGAAAGTATTTGCCATGGGTCCTCCCTGTACAAAACGAGGTTTTCTGGGTCTGGCCACGATGGTTCCTCCTGTAGTTATGATCAACTGATTATAATATAAGGCGGCATTTACTATTGTCAAGAGGTTAATTGGGCAGAAGCTCAAAAATAACCACATTGAATTTGTTGAATAACTATTACTGAAGGGATTCTTATGGAAAATGGTTTGACAATCCCCGTATTGTGTAATAATAGAATGTATGTGTATTGTAGTTACACACTTTACTATTGGAGGTGCCTGCAGATGTCAGTAAGGGTTCAAGTCATAATTGAAGAAGGTGAGGCGGCAAGGTTCAAATCACAGGCCCATAAAGAGTCAAAATCGCTGAGTGCCTGGCTGCGGGAAGCCGGGGAAAAAATGCTGGAGATGAATCAAAGAGAGCAGCCGTTGACAGATCCTGGCGCATTGAAGATATTTTTTCAGGAATGTAATGAAAGAGAACGGGGAAACGAGCCGGATTGGGAAGGCCATAAGAGATTGATTTTAGAAGGTTTCCAGTCTGGAAAGAGACCATGATTTTTGTTGACAGCAATATTTTTATTTATTCCGTGGGCAGGCCCCACCCTTTGAGAGAAGAGGCTCAGAGTTTCTTTTTGGAATCCAGAAAAAAGGGAAGCATACTCGTAACTTCCGCTGAAGTACTGCAGGAATTGTTACATGTGTACTTGCCTGTAGGCCGAATAGAGACCCTTGATGCCGCCCTGGAACTTGCCACGCAAGGTGTTGATCGCGTTATTCCGATCAATTCAGAAACAGTTGTCCACGCCCGTCATCTGATCGACAGCTATCCCGGATTATCCGCCAGAGACCTCTTGCATCTGTCAGTATGTCACATAAACAAGATTAAAATGCTAAAAACATTTGACAACAACTTGTTGACGGCATTTACAGGATCAACACGTTGATCTGCATTTATCAGGAACTCAGAGCGGGTTGCTGTATTTCCGGTTGAGGAGTGAATCCGTCATAGGGCGTCCGTTCCCCCGTCAGCCCTTATTGAGGCTAACAATAGACGGTTTTTGATGATAAGATGGGGCCATGTAAGCCTTCTTGTGTATCTTGCTGAGATAGAAGCCTGGTTTTGTGCCGAACTGCCGGTAGAAAGCCTTGGCAAAATGGCTCAAGCTGCAATAGCCAACAAAGTATGATACTTCAGTGACACTCATTTTCCCTTCTTCTAAGAGCTGTCTAGCATATTCCATATGGTACTGGCGTAGGTAACCAAAAACAGTGGTTCCGAAGACTTGGCGAAATCCTATCTTTAACTTGTAATCATTGAGACCCACCTTACGGGATAGTTCCAGCAGAGATGGCGGTTGTTTGAAGTTATCTATCGCGGTATGTATCAGAAGAAGAAGCAAACTGAAGGGGGGTGGTGAGATGGTCAGGAATTGATTGGCGCTGTTGTCATTCCTTTTACTTCTCCCCTGAAACCTGAAAAACCAGCGTGGTCTTATAGTTCAGTTGGTTGCACTTGATAGCCTCTTCGCCAGTGGCCTTTTTCTTGAAGGAAAACCGAACAAACCATATGCCCGGGCGCGTGATGGGTACTGCGAATTTGCCCCCTTCAACCTCAGTTTCCTTATGATAATAGTCCTCTCCGGTTGCCGAATAACCGTTGTATGTGGCGACCCACTTGCCCTTGCCTTCGAACCTTTTGCCTTTCAAAAAGACCGCTAAAGGCAACTCATCTCCCGGCCTTATTCTGGTTGGGTTCTCAAGAGGTATCAGTTCCAACTGGAAGCCAACAGGACCAGGAACGTTATCAGAAGACTTTTCACATACCACATAGGCCTTTGTTGATTGAAGAGTCAGAACGCTTAGCTCAATATCTTGAGCCTCAAGCAACTCAGTCTTCGGTTTAGCGACATGGTGAGTCTTACTATCCTTATCCCTGTAAATCGCGTAATAGCCGGGATTCGTTTCAGCAGCCAGGCAATATGTACCCACCTGATCGTATTTGATAAGATACGAATGCAGGCTTTTTTCTTCTCTGACTGCAATCTCATTACTCCGTCCATCAGGATCAAAGATCCTGATGTAACTGAGTTTATTCCCTGAGATGGCATCATCCACAGGCAGATAATGGCCCCAGCCAAAAAACATGGGCTTGGCAAGACCTTTTTTCACCTTATACCGGGACGACTCGATCCAAAGGGTATGAGCACAGACAGACTGAGACAATATAGCAATTATAACAGCAGCGACGACGCAGCCCAACAACCTGTGATCCAAAACTCCGCTCAAAGCCTTTTTCACAACCTCTCGCCTCCCTTCCCTGTTTCCCAAAATACTTATTGAATAGCGGACTTGCTCTGCTCAAGCGTATTCTGATACGGATTTTTCCTTAATAAACCCCAAACTTATGGTAATAGCCAAAGCAAGTATGTAAAAACCAATCATTGTCTGGATTCCGCTAAGACCTAACCGGTTGCCTCCGGCAAAGACAAGAACCGCTATGATAGAGCCCAGGACGATAGGATAAAATGTCGCAATGAGCGCCCATTTTGTGTTGGCTTCCAGCTTGACCATGATCAATGTAGGAATGCACGGTGGATACATAGTCATAAACAATATGATTGCCAGGGCATGAAGAGCCGTCCAACCTGTCTCTTTTTCTTTCATCCTGACTCCAAGGGCCTTTTCTTTCTCACCGGGCATACTCTGGTAGATGCTTCCGAGTGTCGCCACACTGTTTTCCTTCGCTGCAAAACAACTTATCAAGGCAATATTTATACGCCAGTTAAATCCCGCATAACTGGTAATCGGCTCTATGGAGCGCCCAATACGTCCCATAACACTTCCCACAATTGTATCTTCCTTGATCTGCCTTCTAATCTTGTTCCTCGAGCTGTTTAGCTTCTTATAGGCCTTGTGAACTTTGCCGGCGTATTCATCCTTTACCTTTTTTCCGTTAACTATATATTTGCCCCTTTTTACGATCTTGAAGAACTCACTATTTCTCTGCCTGAATTTCACATCGATCGCCTCTTTGTCTTTAGCGCCCATTTTCGACTTCTTATAGTCGTCCCAGTAAATCGCAAATTGAGTCAACTTTGCCCCTTCGAGGAGTTTGGCATATGGATTGTCTTTACCTATTTTCGTAAAAAAGGTCTGCACCTGTGTGTCGGCGTAATTTTCAAAATAGACTTTTCTATCTTTGTTTATTCCAGGCATGTTCATAAGGACATAGATAATCAATGTAACCAGTGCAACAATAGTGATAATTTTTTTGACAAAAAGCCAGGTTCGCTCCAGGCAGCGGCGCAGGACACCCTGTACCGTAGGCACGTGATAGGGAGGCATCTCCATAACAAAAGGGGCGGCTTCCGCCTTCCTGAGCAGCGTAAGGCTTAATATTTTGGCTACAGCAAGGGCTATAATAATGGTAATCGTCGATATGAAAAACATGACGATTCCCTTGTCGGCAGAGAAAAACATACCCACAAGAAGTATATAAAGAGGGATTTTAGCCAGACAATTCATGAGGGGGCAGATCAGTATGGTTGCCAGTTTAGCCTTTTGATCCTTGATAGCACGGCACGCCATTACACCGGGTATCGCGCAGCCACCTATAAAGACCCCGCTTAATATCATCGGAAGTGCGGATTGGCCATGCAAGCCGAAATTTCTGAAGATCCGATCCAGGATAAATGCCACCCGGGCCATATAGCCTGAATCTTCCATGATGGCTATTAAGGAAAACAATATAAGGAAGATGGGTATGTAGTTCAATACTGCGACAATTCCATCAATAACTCCCAAAGGCACTGTCCTGAGCAGAGGATCGAAAACAAAACCAGGCGACGGAAGTATGGATGCAACAAAATCGCGGAAAGCGGCAAGCAAAGGCCAAGTATAAGCTGTAATCTTATAGCCCTGGACTATGGATAGTTCGTAAAAGAGATAAATAGCCCCAAGAAGGATAATTGGTCCCAAAACTCTGTGGCAGGTGATCGCATCTATCTTATCCGTCAGTGTCCTGTAGACATCTTTTTCGCGTTTAAGAACAAGTTCCGAGATCTTTTCGGCAGCCTGATAACGCTTCTGTGCAATGAGTACCTCCGCTGCTTCTTTATCCTGTGAAAGAATTTTTTTTCTTTCCAGGTCAACGCGGCTTAGTATGTCTTCTCCAGCTTCCATATTTATTCCCTTGTATTGTTACTTACGGAGATCACAGCCTTCACGTCTTGCAAACGCTTTCATCTTTTTCTTATTTTGAAAGTGCTTTCTCCACAAGCCGGCGCGCTACACTGTCGTTTTCCATAAGTTTTACCGCCAGCCACCGCACTGGATACGAAAGAGAAGTCTTCAGATCTTCTGAAAGCCTCTTTTCGAGTAAGCTGAGGATCGGTTCCAGTTTTTCTCCATAATCGATTCGAAAGTTGTTGTTCTCAGTATTTCTGCGAGTATTTATAATAGCTGTCTTAAGTTCCTCTTTTCCCTTACCCTTATTTCCCACTGTAGCGATTACAGGCACTTTGAGTAATTCACTCAATTTCTGTGTATCAATTCTAAGGCCACGAGCTTCAGCCACGTCCATCATATTCAATGCAATAATCAGAGGCATACCCATCTCCTGAAGCTGAAACGTCAGATATAAATTACGCTCCAGATTCGAGGCGTCTATTATATCAAGCACAACCGCCGGTTTTTCGTAAAGCAGGAAGTCGGTGGCAATCCTTTCTTCCTGACTATATGAAGTGAGGCTGTAAGTCCCGGGAAGGTCAACAAGTATAACAGTATCTCCCTTGTAACTGTATTTTCCTGATCTCTTCTCAATAGTTACGCCGGGATAGTTGGCCACATGTTGCCTTGCCCCGGTCAGCATATTGAAGATCGTGGATTTGCCGGAATTCGGCTGACCGGCCACAGCCACTGTTATCTCACGCCGCGGGTCATTCATGTTCGTTCTACCTCTATACCCCTAGCTTCATGATGACGTAAACTAACGTGATATCCCCTGATTAGAAGATCAACGGGATCAATCAGGGGCGCATTACGAACAACCTTGACCTTTGTTCCAGGCATAAAACCCATGTCCATTAAACGTTGACCGGTTGCACCTCCCAAGTTTTGCCGGACGATGCGACACTCCTCACCAAGCTTTATTTCATCTAGTGTCATTCTGTTTTCCTTTCCCTGTCGAGACTGGATTTTTCATTTGGGTTCGGCTACACTGGACTGACCATAATTTTATGGGCGATTCCGGCCCCGATACCCAGACGTGTGTCCCTTACGGAGACCAGAAGAGGTCCTGGGAATCCCTTTTTGAGGACCTCAATCTCTGATCCCACACTCAAGCCCATACTGGTCAGGTGTTGGCGTATCCCTCTTCCGCCTATCAGAGAGACGATCCGAACTCTTTCACCAGTGCTGGCCATAGCCAGCGGCATGGCGTGCGTCATAACCGCGTCAACCTCCTGATCTTTTTTGTCGTCGAACAACTCATAAACGGCGGCCCTTTGTTCCATGATCCCTCCATACTTTCAGATATTCCGCGAAAAAGCAGCATAAGGAAAAGTTAGTGATAACTGTTTTCTGGGTCCCTGAGCCATTGGCTATTAACTTAATTGAATATCATTCTTTATTACAGTTTGTTTAGGCTTTGTCAACGAAGGATTTCAACACAATATGTTTTTTAGTTGGGTTCGTAAAACAAGTGAGATACCCCGCTTCCGCAGTTGCTGACAGAGGTCTTTAGCATCGTAGCCTTCGTCGCTATGACCTTGGGGCGTTTGCGGGTCTGCCGCGTTTCCCCTGCGAATCCTGAAAGCTCTCTCCTGCATCCTAAATTCTGCAAAAATCCGTCTACCGTCAAAATTAATCCGTCTACCGTTAGCAGAGAGTCAGGACAGGTTGTATTAAACTGTAAAAGAATTTCAGTTACAATTCGCGGCATGTATCAGAAGAAGCAAACTGAAGGGGGTGGTGAAACTAATTCCCCCTGGGTTTTTTTTGAATAAGAATACTGCAGTTTTGATTTTCTAAAAACTGATCGTTGGATGGATAAATTAATGGAACAATCTAAAAGGTAAATATCGATATTGATAAGGATGCTCCCCGTGGTAAAAGCGACATTATAATAAGCTTAAATGACGGGGACATGATAATTGGAAAAAATGCTTTTGAAGTCAAGGGCGTATTTCTGAAGTGAACAGTTTATGGCCTGGAAATGAAAAACAGTCGGGCCTTGGTCCGACCCCCAATTAACCCCATGGCCTGATCAGTCAGGCGGGTTGTTTCTCAGAGACTCGTCGCATTTTAGAATAGACTCCACAATCTCTGCAGTAAACTGCCAGTCTTCCATGGTCCCAGCGTCCGGCCTTGGAAGATAAATTTCAAGGCCGACATAGATAAAGTCCTTGCTTGCCCAGACAGCCTTGGGGATCACAGTCAGGCAAAAAGGGTATCCTTGATCTCGTATTTTGGTATCCATCTCTTCATTTCCTTCGGCCGGATCATCAATTTTTTCTGAATCCTCAATGATTCTTGTGAGTCGGATGGGTCCAGGTAAGGGACAGCGAATATTAGAACATTTCTTAGATACGGTCTTCAGACAGTCAAGCAGATCGACATGTTTACAAAAGATTTCCGCACACGCCCCTGGTTCATTGATCCCGCTGTGAAGGTCAATTAATAGGTCATATCTCTTTTTTACTTGCTGACGCAGTTGGAGATATATTTCTTGATGCCGAGTGGTGTAATAAAAGAGATCGTCAAAAACGGGTTTTTTGCTCGAAAGGCCTTGCTCGATACGCAGCACATCTATCCCGGACTCCTCCAGTAGTTCCGCCACCCGTTCGCCAAATGCCAGTTCTTCCCGATGGATACCGATTACGAGAATTACTTTTGACATCGCGAATAAAATGTTGAATGTTGAGTATTGAATGTTGAATTAAATGTACTAATCATCATGAATTTTCTTCCTTAATTCAAAACTCAACATTCAGAATTCAACATATCTCCCAAAAAAAAGGGGGGGAAGATACGGGAAAACCGCGTCTTCCCCGCTCCAGTATAAATTAGACGCCTCTCAAATACTATGCCTTTGCAGCAGCAAGGGCTGATTCTGTTTCACGATCCTCCTGACCCAAGTATCTCATAATAATGAATATAATGGCAAAAACCGATACCTCAATACCTACCCATATCAAGGATGATGTAGGATGCTGACCAAAAGTAGCCAATTGGTAAAAGAGTGAAGATGCCATGTAGGCCAGGCCGGTAGTCCATGCCCCTGCAAAGGCTGTCCACTTAAGGTTTGTCTCCCGGTACACGGCAGCAATAGCAGCCGCACAGGGGAAGTAGAGCAGAACAAAAAGGAGATACGCAAAGGCACCGATCTTGCCCGCAAAGAGAGTGGCCATAGAGCCAAATGTTCCAAGGCTTACCTCCTGCTCATCTGCTGCTGCCCCAATGGAACCCACATCACCCACGGATACGCCCAGGGGATCCAGGAAAGTCCCGGCCAGATCGGCCAGATTGGCTGGAATAGTAGCAAAGGATTCCACGATGCCGCCCCAGAAGTCAAAGGCCTCTTCACCCCCTTCGCCGCCGGCAGCACTGGCATCAATCTGGGAATAGAGGGAATCCAGCGTCCCGACTACTGCTTCCTTGGCAAAGATGCCGGTGAATATACCGACAGTAGCCGGCCAGTTGTCATCTGCAATTCCCATTGGTCTGAAGACAGGGGTAATGCTTTTACCTATATTCGCCAGTACGGATTTTTCACTGTCCTCATTGCCAAAGGTACCGTCCGTCCCCATGGAGTTCATGAAGCTCAGGACCACAATCACCGGGACAAGGACGCGTCCTGCCCGAAACATAAAGGCCTTGAGACGATCCCAGGTGCGGAGCAGTATCCCCCTAACAGTAGGCATATGGTAAGGGGGAAGCTCCATTACAAAAGGAGTGATGTCTCCCTTTAGCAGGGTATTTTTAAGTATCAGACCTGTCAGGACGGCAAAACCTATGCCGATGAGGTAGAGGCCGAATACCAGATTCTGTCCGCCTACAGGGAAAAAGGCCGCAGCAAACAGGGCATAGACCGGCAGCCGCGCCCCGCAGGACATGAAGGGGTTCATCATGATGGTGAGGGTCCTGTCGCGCTGATTCTCAAGTGTGCGGGTAGCCATGATGGCTGGGACATTGCAGCCGAATCCCACCAGCATGGGGATAAAGGACTTGCCAGGAAGTCCGATAAACCTCATGAACCTGTCCATGACAAAGGCGGCCCTGGCCATGTACCCTGAGTCCTCGAGAAAGGAAAGACACAGGAACATGCAGCCAATGGGCGGGATAAAAGTGGCCATGGTCTGAATAGCGCCGCCAACTCCGCCGGCCAGGATGGTAACCAGCCATTCCGGCGTGCCGACCGAGCCCATGAGTTCTCCAAAACCGTCCACAAAGATTGTGCCGGCAAAGATATCAAAAAAGTCGATAAACGCACCACCAAAGTTGATGGTGAACATGAACATCAAATACATTGTCACCAGGAAAATAGGGATGCCCAGGACACGATTGAGCACGACTCGGTCGATCTTATCAGACGTGGTCTTTCTCACCTGGCTGGGTTTCTTAACAGTGTCCTTGGTCAAATCGTTGATAAAGCCGTACCGTGTGTCCGCCACCACGATATCCGGTTCTTCTCCCAGTTTGTTTTCAATATCCTTCCTGTGATGCTCTGCAATCTCGTCAGTATAATTACCCACCATTTCGGAGGCCAGTTTATCCCCTTCAAGGAGTTTTACTGCCACCCAGTTGGCATCCGCCTTTTTACCCTTTATTGCCTCTTCCACCACAGGGATCAATTCCTTTATGGCCTCCTGGATTTCCAAGGGGTAAACTATCTCGGTTGCGGATATGGATTTCTCTTTTGAGGCCTTGTTGATTGCAGACTTCAGCGTCTCTGTTCCCTCATTTTTTGCCGCGACAATGGGGATGACCGGGCAGCCCAGCTTCTCAGCAAGGCCCGGGATATTAATCTCGATGTTGCGGCTCTTTGCAATGTCCATCATGTTGAGGACCACCAGCATCGGGATCTTCATCTCCAGCAATTGACTGGTCAGATACAGATTGCGCTCCAGGTTTGAGGCGTCCACAATGTTGACTATAAGATCAGGTTCTCCTGAAAGGATGTAGTCCCTGGCGACTTCCTCATCCACTGAAGTGGCAGCCAGGGAATAGATGCCAGGCAGGTCTACAACCTCGACCTCTTTGCTGCTATGTCTGTAATTGCCGACCTTGCGGTCTACTGTCACCCCCGGCCAGTTTCCCACTCTCTGCTTGGCACCTGTCAGGGCATTGAACATCGTAGTCTTGCCGCAGTTGGGGTTCCCTGCAACGCCTATGATAAAATCATTCATGGCTGGTTCCCCCTTTCCACTGTAACTGCTGCGGCCTCATCCTTTCTCAGGGTCAGAGCAAAGCCACGCACATTTATTTCAACCGGATCCCCCATTGGAGCAACGCGAGTAATGACAAAATCCGTGCCCTTTGTAAGCCCCATGGCCATGAGTTTCCCGCGATAGGTCTTGGAACCCTTGATGTATCCCGCAACCTTGGCTTTTTCACCTACAGCTAAATCACCCAGTTTCATAACCCTATTCCTCCTAAATTATGGCAACAAGGATCTTTTGCGCCATACCTCCTCCCAGGCCGTAACGAATTCCTTCCTTGGCTATCAGCACTGTACCTCCTCCCCGGCGTTGTATAACCTCAATTTCATCACCAACATTAAGCCCCATACTTACGAGCTTTTCATGAAATCCCCTTCCTCCTCTCAGGGAAACAATCCTGAGACTTTCTCCTTCACCGGCCAGGGCCAGTGGTAAAGCGCTTTTCGAGGATAAGTCCTCTGAGGATCTTTCAGACCCTGGTTCTATCAACCTGCTGCTCTCCATTCCTTTTTTCCCTCTATTCCTGAAAAATTATTGTCGGCCTATTCCCACAAAGCGAGAATACGGCCCACTACGCAATTTCTCTAAGTTAAGATGCTAAGGTTATTGCAATTCATTCACTATTTAAACAGAGAAGAAGCTATATTTTTATAACAAGCTCTTCATTTTGTCAACTCGCCGTTTTAAATCACTCCTTTTCGAGCTGGTGAATAAGGATGAGCGCTGGGAGACTCACCGCTCCGGCTCGATGATGCTGACGGAAATCAGGCCGTAGATGCCACTGAACATTATAATTGCAAGATCGGGCCAATACTTCCTTATGGAGAAATTCCTTGCGTACATGACAGCCATGCCAAAGAACAGCGACAAGGCAATACCGAGCAGGGCGAGCCGTCCGTTCCAGATAATATCGAATCGCAAGTAACCGCTTGTCTTGTCAGTGGTTTTAATCCAAAACGGGAATAAAGCCTTAAAAACCGTATCGGCCATGGTCGTCCTGCCTGAGAACATGACCCGCTGATACAGGGATATGGGCCGATACTGGCTGTCCATGGCCACGGCATGGATGGTGTGGTCATCAGAATAGACGGCCGTCCGGTAGAGCGGATTGATGAGCAACTTCAAGTCCATGGTATCCGGATTGTAGTCCATTAGCGGCAATTTGATGAGCCTGTAGCCGTCATAGGTAATAAGGTGGATGTCGCCTTTGTCAGTAAGGAGCATCCCGTAGATCTCTTTTTTCTTGTTCTCCATTATCTTGATGTTTCTGATCCCAAGATCAGAGGGTATCGGAGTTTTCACTACAACCGGTTCTCCCCTGACCCGCTTGACGTGATATGTACATCCATTTGCATCAACCACAAAGAAGCCCTCATCAAATGGCTTGAGGATCGATACCCTGCCTGCCGTAAGGCGTGCCGGAAAGACAAACCCTGCTTGCTTCATGGCATTGGTAAACTCTCTGGTAAGGTCTTGGTCAACTGTGTTCGTGTCCACATTGATGAATTCCATCCTGTCGGTCATGCGGAAGGCATCCTCCGGGAACCGTAGCCTTGTCACACCGGGCTTTGACTCGAGGAGCGGAAATACCTGAATCCGCGGGCTGCGGTCAGCGATCATGCGGGGTTTAAGCTCAAAGACCTGCCTGTTTTCCTTGATGGTCTTCTTATCAAAAGTCCGGCCGTCGATAGTCATGGGCAGCTTGCCCCATAGTTCCATGTTCTTGTAGTAGACAAAGGGGATCAGGGTCTCAAAGGTCGTCCGGTCGTAATCATTGCCGCTTTCGTCCTGTGTTACGAAGTTGTGACCTTCACCCACCATCTCGCGGAATACGAATTTCTTTATCACCGGGCTGAAAAAGAGCTGTGTCTTTCCCACCTTCTTGTCGGATACCTTGTGATAGAGAAAGGGCAGATACACGCTCATCACCACGATTGCCAGTACAATCAGCGCATACCGGGCGAGTCTTGGGACCATCATGAGGTCCTGTTACGGTAACGGTAGGCCGGCAGGATAACAGAGGGAATGAACAACAGGGAAATGAGCGCCGGTTTCCATAGTGCCCGGTTGTACGTCTCATAGTCATTGCCTTGATAGAAGAGCCACAAAAACCCGCCTGCTATTGCAAGATAGACGAACTTTCTGGACAACCGTGGTTCCATGGCGGTCAGGGCCGTGCCGAGATATGCAACCAGCCCGGAGAAAAGCCACGGGAGCGCGGTCAACAGGGCACTCTCCGCCCCTTCATGGGGGAAGAACCTGGCGATGATGGTATAGAGCATGAAAGCATCGAGTATGCCGATTACAGCCACTCCAAGAAGACCTGCGAGCACGCAGCAGAGTACCATGGAATTGGGCCGCACCGGCAGGTGAAGGGAGAGCCTGAAACGGTGGCCGATCATCTCCGGCGTAAATTGGGCAGCGCCGATAATCACGCCGGTGATAACCAAAAGGTATTTCATGTACGCATAGTGGAGCGTGCCGATCTTAAATGCCTGATACCAGATCATTTCGGCGTGTTCGATCGTGAAGAGATGCCTGAGGTCCACAAAGAGATAGACAAAGACACCAATATTCAACACAAGGGCAACGCCCCAGAAGAGGCGGACCTTTAGCCACTCCTTGTACAGGATGGATGAAAGCATGGTAGTTTAGTATTTTCCGGTAAGCCCGATGAATGCGTCCTCAAGCGTCATTGGGACCTGCTCGAGGCCGGCGGTCTCGATGCCCATTTCCGCAAGATGGGCGCCTACCTCAGCCATGGGCCGGAATGAGTACACAGAGGCGTTATCACCTGTGATGTCGAGGTTCCTGATTACGTCATCCCTGTGCAGGGTGTTTGCTGAACCGTTGCGTTTGAAACGGAATTGCTTAAAACCAATCATGAATTCATCCAGTGAGGTCTGGAGGACCTCTCCGCCTCGGTCAAGGAACATGACCTCATTCACCAGGTTTTCCAGGTCCTGGACTATGTGGGATGTGACAAATACGGTTTTCGTACCGTCTTTCACATACTCGCTCAGGTATTCGAGGAAAAGACGGCGGTACCCCGCGTCCAGCCCCATGGAATAGTCATCCAGGATCATGAGATCAGGCTCCTGAGCAAATATCAGCCCCAGGACAACTTGTGAGCGCTGTCCGCAGGACATATTCTTTATCTTGTGGTCATAGGGCAGGTCAAGCCTGTCAACCAGCCCATAATACAGGTCCCGGTTCCAGGAAGGATAGTGGGCAGAGTAGAACTTTTCGATCTGGGCAATTGACATGAACTCATAAGCGAGATGTCCTTCAAAAAGAAGGCCGATTTTGGTCCTGGCAGCCGGTGACAGGTTGTGGGAGTCCTCCCCCAGGACCCGGCACCTGCCGGAAACAGGGCGCAGAAATCCCATGAGTATCTTGATAAGGGTAGTCTTGCCCACTCCGTTTTTACCCAGGAGGCCAAAGATGCTCCCCTGCGGGACAGTGAAACTCAGATCTTCATGGATGACCCGTTTCCCATAACAATGAGTCAAATTTTCTACTTCAATGACGTTTTCCACGGCTTTTACCTCAGAACGTTTAAACTTAACTGATATCCCATTTTTGTTTGCTCCCGGCAGAAGTATGTGTTATTTTATATTAAATAAGGAGTAGCCATATATGACTACCATTGCCAAGCTTTATCCCATCCTAAAAAACCTTGGGCTCAATAACGTGAAGGCAAATGAGTTTTGTCGAAATAATTGATCAATCACGTAAAGAGGACTTGGCTACAAAAGAGGATCTTAAGGATTTGGAAATTCGATTAGTCAAGTGGGTCATTGGACTGATGATCGCTCAAACCTCCATTACCATCGCATTGTTGAAGTTCTTCTAATACCTCTCCAAATCCCCTTCTCTACCCAAGCCAACCATTATCCACATAAATACCCCCTCCCCTTGAGGGGAGAGGGTTACGTTAAGGAGTGACAGGATAAGGTTCAAGTTATTTCATATCCACTGCCTTGATCCAGATAACAGCGTCCTGTGACAATTCCTTGCCATCGTGTTGGGTATCAGGACCTACACCAAGAGCCGCAAAACCCCACCAGCCGGCTTTGGGAATACCAAAGGCAAATTCCCCTGCGGCGTTTGCCTTTATGGTCATGGTAACAAAAGCGTCCTGGGGTGCTTCGGCCTTCGCCTCTTTTGCAAACGCATTCTTATCCATCATAGGCGTATGATTCAGATACTCGACTTCCACTTCTGCAAACGGGACGGGTTTGCCTGCACTCTTCACAATTCCCCTGAACACATTCCCGGTCCAAAGGGCATATGGTTTATCGAGAGGTACGATTTCAGCGGGAAGCCCGATTTCCGCGTCCCAATCTGTAGGTGCGCCCACCGTATTGACAATCATCTTGGTGATCTGCTGCATATAGATGCCTTCTCCCTCATCATAGTAGTATGCAGGAACAAGGCAGAAAACCCAGTCTCCCATGCCTCTCAGTTTATAAGAGGTCTCAAAGGCCTTGCCCGAGTTTGTCAGGCTCGTCCAGGTTATAGGTTTTAGAGTGTCCAAAAGGTCTGTTTTCTTTTCCTTGTGGACCACAAAGAACTCTAGAGGTGTACCCATATCCATGGTATGCCCGGCCTCGAAGGGATGGGTAAATACCAGCTTGAGGTCAATCTCTCCTCCTTTTTCCAGTGCAATTTCAGGCGTATAGATCATCTGAAAATGGGCAAAAGCAGGTATGCTCAACGCTAGCGATACAACCAATCCAAGCAAAACAAAAATTGTTTTCTTCACAATATGTTCTCCTCTCTTCTGTTTTTTTGTGTCAATTGTGTTATTGACTATCCTTGAGGTTATCCCTGCATAGCAGGGGTGATTTTCCACCGGGGGGAGGAGGATAGCCCCCTCCTCGCCTCCGAATTGCCGGAGCTTCACTCCACGATATCATCACCACTTACCTCCACCAGGTGACCAGGGCCGGCATCAAACTGCATCTTGTAGGGCCCGTCAGGTTTCTTGCAAGTGAACTCGCTATCCTCGTTCATCTTACCCTCCATAAGGACCTTTCCTGATGCATCCACCATCCTAATAATCACACCTGCGGCCGACGACCCGTCCGAAAAGCCGCCCTCGCAGGTAATGGTCCCATCCCCGTTGTCGTAACACGAGCAAAGAGGGGTATGAGCCATGGCCAGGGAAGCAATGAACAGGCTGATGGCCGATAAACCGGC